>NZ_JAYFER010000500.1:0-36447 GCF_055795065.1 Lyngbya sp. CCY1209 | reverse complement strand
GCATCTTGCCTGTGGATTCAGATCGGATCGCCTCATTTAAGATGAAACAGTCCAGTAGGGTGGGTTAGGCGCGGCAGGAATTTTTCGGAACAACCCACAACTTTTCATCCGCGCCGTAACCCACCATTTCCTTTTTAATGCACAGCCGGTCATCCGGTCTGGTTAAATATCATCGCATCAACCATATTAGAACTATTTGACGGTCGAGTTTCCTTGTTTTTAAACGAAGAAAATGATCGATTTATCGGCGACTTATCGCCGATTCTGGAATCTCACGTTATTAATCAAAGTAATATCGAGAGTGAATTGACCAGAATCGAACTATGGGAAGGCATTCAATCTTTGGTCAGGCGGGGGTTGGTCGAAAAAGTTTCGGCGGAGGAGCGATCGCGATTTGAACTCAACCCAGTATTTAAACAATATCTTCAACTTCAATTCCAATAGGATTCTGAGGAATTGAGAAACCGGGTTTTTACCAGAATTGTAGATGGCAACCGAAAATTGTCTCTAAAAACCCGGTTTCTTCGGTGCGACAGTTTTAGTGGTGACGCCGTTGCAGTTGCAGGCGAATTTCGGCGTGCACTTCTCGGGTGATGGGGTAAAAATAAGCCAAAATGACACCCATTGATAGGATGAACATGGGAATCGGTCCCATCATCAGCCGGATCGCAAAAATGACGGATTCCGGTTGGGAAACGGGGAGGTCGGCGGCGGTTCTGGAGACGAGTCCGGCGTAACCGAGAACCTGTCCGACGATAAATAAAGAGAGGGCAATTCCCAGTTTTTGCAGCATGACCATAAAACTGTAAAAAATCCCCTCCCGCCGCTGTCCGGTGTTGAGTTCGTCGAGATCGACCACATCGGGTAAAATCGACCAGGGGACGAGGTGGGCCGTTGCAATACCGAACCCGGCGATCGCACCCAAACCATACATGAAAACCGTCTGTCCGGGTTGCAGCAAAAAGAGCCCGACTCCAGCCGCCATCGTCATCGGAATTCCCAAACAGTAGACGGTTTTTTTGTCTACCCGCCGCGCGATCGCACTCCAGAACACCATCCCCAGCAAAGAGATCCCCTGAACCAACAACGCCATTTGGGTGAGGTGGCGATCGGGTAATTTCATATAATCGATCACAAAATAAGGCAAAATTGCCACCGTTACTTGTACCCCCAACCAGGAACAGAGGTAAATTCCGATCGCATACAAAAACGGCCGGTTGCTGAAGGCGATGCGAATTTGTTGGAAAAATGGAAGGGACGGGGGGCGATCGATTTCCAAGCGTTTGGCTTCGCGGTCAAAATAGCGTTTTCGAGTCCCCCAAATGCAGATCCAAATTGCCAGCATCGTCATGGTTCCCCCCAATCCTCCCAGCAGGGGATATCGCCAATGTGGCGCGGCAATTAAGGAGAATAAAATTTGAGCCAAAACTAGGGCGAACAGACTGCCGCAAATTTTGAAAGCGGCTTGAAAACTCACCAAACTGGTGCGTTCGTCGTAGTCCTGGGTGAGTTCGGCAGCCAAGGCTCCTAGCGGCAGAAAAACGGCGGTATAAGCGGTATAAAATAAAATGGTGATCGCGCCGTAGTAGCCGAACAGTAGCCAGCGATCGCCGATCGATGGTACAATCCAATGCAGGAAAAAGCAAATCCCCAGGGGGATGGAACCGCAGAGCATCCAGGGGTAGCGGCGTCCCCAGCGGGATTTCGTGCGATCGCTCAACCAGCCAATCATGGGGTCGCTGATGGCATCCCAGCCTTTCCCTAGAAGCAGGACGCTGCCAGCCAAACCGGGGTCGAGTCCGGCGATATTGGTCAGGAAAAAGAGCAGGAAAAAGACCTGCATACAGCCGGGGATGGCGCCGCCAAATTCTCCCATGCCGTAGGAAATTTTGGTGCCCAGGGACAGCCGATCTGGATTTTGAGATGGAATTTTTACCCGCCGGGTGAGTTGGGTGAGGACGGATTTGGTTTGCAGGCGAGAAAGGCGGATCATGATTCAGGATGGAGAAAAAGTGAACGGGTGAGATGGGGCGATCGCAGCGGTGGGGCGATCGTCGCAGGGGTGAAAAGTTTCCCCCTACATTCTAGGGCAAAATTATCAAACGCAGCCAATCATGACCATCAAATTTTCGGGATCGTAAAAATGGCAAGATGCGACTGGGTTCGGCGGCGATCGACGGCGCGATATTGGGGTTTTTAGTTCTTCTCGACATGATGTTTTAGTTCCGGAAAAAATGATAAAAAATCCGCCTCCAAATCCCGATAATTTGCGACCAGTTCCGCCGTCCCGGAGGCGAGATTAGTCCGTCGTTTGAATCGTCGCGAGAGGCGGGTTAAGGTCAATTCCACGCCGGCGATCGCCCCGTAGGAACCCAGCCAATTTTCCGCGACCATGACCGGAACCTTCCCCCGCAACTTCGGGGGGATGACATCCAGATTTCGCTCCAACATCCGATAGGTGCGATCAATAAATTCCGGCAGCGGTTCAGAAAAAAATAAATCCCAATTTCGGGACAAAAAATGGTCGTAAAAAATATCAACCATAATTCCCGAAACTCTCCGATAGGCGACATCAATTCGCCGCCGACTGCGGAGAAAAATGGGGTGGGAATCCGTGAAGCGATCGGTGTATTGGTGGAGTCGGACGCCGGCCAAAATATCGGGATTGTACTGATTTTTATACCGCTCCAAATTACCTTTTAAAAAATCTCCCAGCAGACTCCCCAACCGCAAATCGTCGTTTTCCCCCGCCAGACACAAATGGGCTAAATAATTCATTTTCAAAATCGATATCCGCACCCCTCCAGCCTACCACGGGAAACCGGGCGGCACCCAATCCGAAGCCCGGTCGGGCGATCGCGAAAACCAAAGGAAGCATAAAATTTGGGCCTTCCCGAACGGTCCCTATCCTACAATAGTCCATATCTCGATTTCCCCAATCACTCCCCCGGAGGACGGCACCATGAACAACCCCCCCACTCAAACCCAAACCCCCCCCGTCGAAATTCCCCCCGGCTACCTCAACATTATGGGCTACGTTGACGAGTCCGAAGTCAACGGCCCCGGCGTCCGGGCGGTGGTTTGGGTGCAGGGATGCCTGCGGGAATGTCCGGGCTGCTTCAACACCGCATCCTGGTCCTTTGAACCGAACCAACTGATTTCAATTCGAGAATTGGGCGATCGCATCCTCGCCAACCCCCGCAACGAAGGGGTGACATTTTCCGGCGGCGAACCCTTCTGGCAAGCCCCCGCCCTAGCCGAGTTGGCGAAGCGGTTGAAAGCAGACGGATTAAGCGTGATGTCTTTCAGCGGTTTTACCCTCAAGGAATTGCAGTCGGAAACCGCCCCCAAAGGAGCGCGAGATTTATTGGAACAGTTGGATATTTTGGTGGACGGCCCCTATGTGGAATCCCAGGCGATCAACAGTCCGGAATCCCTCGTTTCTTCCAAAAACCAGCGGGTGCGAATTTTCAACCCCGAATTTGAGGACAAATTGACTTGGGCCAGCGACCAGATGGAAATTCACATCCTCAAAGATGGTAGCCGCATCGTCACCGGTTTCAGGGGACAGATGAATTTGGATGGTTAGAACTCGATTTGACGACCGTCCACATGGTTTTTAAAAATTTAACTGACAACTTTCCATGAATCAATCCCTTTTGCAGGGCATCACGATCGATGTCAATATTTGTCATGGGAAACCTTGCATTCGGGGGTTGCGTGATCCGGTCGAGTTCATTAAAGATGCCGATTTTGTGGATTCTTTTTTGCTTCGTAAAGAACCTCATAAGCTGCTTTTGATATCAACTGGAAATATTACAAATACAGAACTGGAGACGTTATTCTCCAACAATTTATCTCGGTGGGTTCAATTGCTGAGTCGGCATGATTTTGTCGAAATGAGTCGGGATGCGATCGTCGTGCATCAATCGTTTTAAATTGACAGATGGGTATCGATCAATTGGATTCGGGAACCCGGTCCCGAATGGGTTGAAAAAAATCTCAAGGTGGCTTGACGAAAAGGATAGAATGTGATAAGATATTAACTCTTACTTTTGTTATAGGTAAGGGGCGACGGTTCTTTGGTTTAAGATGAATTTTAGATTTCTGCGAAACCCCCGCGATCGCCGCCCGTTTCCCGGCACCGAAAAGCAGTTTTGTATCATCCGATAGACCCATAGATCGGACCAGACCTGGCATAATTTCAGATGAGAGGAGATCGAGAACGGGTCTGGACTCGCTCCCAATCTCTGAAAAATGCTGCCGGCGGTTGGGGGAGTCGAATTATCGTGAAAATTTTATTGGTCGAAGATGATGATAGTTTGGCGGAAATCGTAGCCGAAGCCCTGACCAGTCAACATTACTTGGTCGATCGCGCCCCCGAGGGTCAGACCGGTTGGGAACTGGCGGAAGCCTTCACCTACGACCTGATTTTGCTCGACGTACTGTTACCGAAACTCAACGGGCTGGAATTTTGCCAGAAACGGCGACAACAGGGCGATCGCACCCCCATATTGCTGATGACCGTCCAGGGGGCCAGCACCACCAAAGTCCGGGGACTCGACGCCGGGGCGGACGATTATCTGGTCAAACCCTTCGACCTCGGCGAACTCCTGGCGCGGATACGGGCCCTGCTGCGTCGCTCACTCGACGCCCTCCCCCCCGCCTTCGAGTGGGGGGACCTGCGGCTCGACCCGAGCAACTGCCAAGTCACCTGTCGCGGCCAGGAGCTCAAACTCACCGCCAAAGAATATTCCCTGCTGGAATTATTCCTCCGCAACCCCCAGCGCATCTTCAACCCCAGCGCCCTGCTGGACCACCTCTGGTCCTTTGAAGATCCCCCCTCAGAAAACGCCGTCCGGGCCCAAATCAAAAGTTTGCGGCAGAAACTCAAACACAACGGCGTCACCGACGCCATCGAAACCATCTACGGACTGGGATATCGGTTGAAAGCCGCGGAAAACAAAGCCGACAAACAAACGAAGTCGTCCCGAAAACGCGACGACGCCGCCCGCACCGAGAACCCGGTCCCCCAACTCCGCATCGCCCAAATTTGGGAAAAACAGCGGTCGAAATACCGCGCGCGCCTCACCGCCATCGAAAAAGCGATCGCCGCCCTAACGGCCGGAAACCTCCCGTCCGAAATGCGACAGCAGGCCCTCCGGGAAGCCCACACCCTGGCCGGCTCCCTCGGCAGCTTCGGGTTAGCCCGAGCCTGTGCCCTGTCTCGGGAAATCGAACAACTGCTGCAACCGTCCGATGTCGGCGGTTTCACCCTTTCCCACCTCTCGACCCTAGCCCTCGATTTAGCCCGAGAAATCGACACCGCCACCCCCACCTTTCAAACCCCGAAAGCGCCGCCATCGCCGCCCCCCGAAACCGCCGACCGCCTGCTGATCGTCGATGACGATGCCGGACTCGCCCAGGCCCTAGCCGCCGAAGCGACCGCCCGGGGCATGGAGGCTGCGATCGCCTACGATATCGACAGAGCCCGGGAGATCCTCCGTCGCGGCCCCCGGGATCTCGTCCTGTTGGATCTGAGTTTTCCCGAATCCACCGAAGCCGGATTCGAGCTCCTCGCCGAACTCAACCAGGCCCCCCGACCCGTCCCCGCGATCGTCTTCACCGGCAAAGAAAGCTTCGCCGACCGCGTCAAAGTCGCCCGCCTCGGCGGCCTGGGCTTTCTCCAAAAACCCATCTCCCCCGATCGCGTCCTCGAAGCGATCGGCCAAGTCTTGCACCAATCCCAACCCCCCGTCGCCCGCGTCCTGATCGTCGATGACCACCCGCAAATCTTGGACGAACTCCGCACCCTCCTCGACCCCTGGGGCATCAAATCCATCCTCCTCGACGATCCGCAGCAATTTTGGACTATCCTAGAACAATCCCATCCCGACCTGCTGATCGTGGACGGACAGATGCCGGAAGTCAGCGGCATCGAACTCTGCCAGGTGGTCCGCAATGACCCCCAATGGAACGAACTGCCCGTCCTGATTTTGTCAACCCGCCGGGATGCCGAAACCATCACCCAGATGTTTCTCGCCGGCGCCGACGACTACATCCCCAAACCCATCGTCGAGCCCGAACTGATCGCCCGCCTGTTCAACCGACTCGACCGCTCCCAACTGCACCGAAAAATCGCCGCCCATCAGTATCGGAATTCCCCCCCCAGTTGCCAAAATTTTAATATCGCCCCCCCTCGCACCCCCCCCCGACACCCCCTGCCCTCCCCCAAACTCGAAATTCGAGAAACCGGAACCTACGGCGTCGCGCCCCGGCAGGGGGGCTGGGGAATCGGGGGCTGGGGAGATTGAAGGAGGCACGGGAAACATCTTCTTTCCTTTCCCCTTTTCCCTCCCCGACCGATCGCACCGATCGCCCGATCCTTTCCATTTGAACTCAACTAGAATGGCGTCGATCGCCGACAATCGAGAGCATGGGTAGAGAGAACCACAAAACCAATCGACCGTTTCCGAGAATGATGCCCGACATTATTCTCTGGTTTGATTTCGATAAAAAACCAACTCTAATCTCTCCCAATTCAGATGATATCGACTGCCGAGAAATTGTCGATTTGACCGTCAAAAATTGCGTCAAAAATACCCTATTTAAATCAGCGATAGAAGCCACATTTAAAAAGCAAAAAAAACGGGAGTTTTGCTACAAAATTTTTTCCCCAGCCGACGGAACCGACATCCCATTTTCGGCGATCCTCTCCCCCCTCCCCGATCGCCGCGTCCTCTGGGTCGCCCGCCCCCAAGCCGGGGGACAGGGAAGCGCCCCTCCCCCCTCCCCCTGCTCCGCTCCCTCCGCCTCCCCCCACCCCAACTGCTCCCAACTCCTCTCCGAAGTCACCGTCAAAATTCGCCAGTCCCTCGACCTGAGCGAAATTCTCGCCACCACCGTCACCGAAGTGCGATCGCTCCTCGACGCCGATCGCGTCCTGATGTTTCAACTGCGGTCCGCCAACGCCGGCGTCGTCGTCCGAGAAGCCGTCTTGCCCCGGTGGAAATCCCTGCTCGGGCAGGAAATTTGCGACCCCTGCTTCCACCGCTTCATCGAAGCCTACCGCGACGGCCGCACCCTCAGCGTCGGCAACGTCGGCGACAGCCACCTCGTCCGCTCCTGCTATCGAGAACTGCTCGACTACTTCCAAGTCCGGGCCGTCGCGATCGTCCCCATCGTCAGCCAGGGGCGACTGTGGGGGCTGCTGATCGTCCACCAGTGCCGGGGTTCGCGCCACTGGAGAACCCACGAAATCGACCTCCTCAAACAACTGGCCGACCAGGTGGGCATCGCCCTCGACCAAGCCCAACTGCTCCGACAACTGCGACAGGCCCACCAACAGATCTCCTTCCACGTCGAAAACTCCCCCCTAGCCGTGGTGGAGTGGAACAGCGAACTCCGCATACTCCGCTGGTCCGACCGCGCCGAGCAGTTGTTCGGGTGGAGCGCGGCGGAAACGATCGGGCGGCAGTGGTCCGAGTTAAATTGGGTGGTGGAAGCCGATCGCGATCGCGTCCTGCAGGCCTGCATCCGCCTGATCGACGGCACCGAAGACCGCCAGATCTGCCACAACCGCAACGCCACCAAAGACGGCCAAATCCTTGAGTGCGAATGGTACAATTCCGCCTGCCGGGACGAGGCCGGGAATCTCGTCTCGATTTTGTCCCTCGGCCAGGACATCACGGAGCGGACCCGGGCTCAAGAAGCCCTGCAGGAGAGCGAGGAACGCTGGCAGTTGGCCCTGCGGGGGAACAACGACGGCATTTGGGATTGGAACGTCGAAACCGACGAAGTGTTCTTCTCGGCCCGCTGGAAAGAAATGCTCGGATACGCAGACTCCGAAATCCCCAATCAGCTCGAAGAGTGGGAAAAGCGAGTCCACCCCGACGATCGCGATTGGGTGATGCAAGCCATCGCCGACCACTTCAACAAAAAAACCCCCTTCTACATCACCGAACATCGGATGCAGTGCAAAGATGGCAGCTACAAGTGGATTCTTGACCGGGGACAGGCCGTCTGGGACGAGTTCGGCCGCGTCACCCGCATGGTGGGGTCCCACACCGACATCAGCCCCCGCAAACAAGCCGAAGCCGCCCTGCGGGAGAGCGAGGCCCGCTACAGTTCCCTCACCAACGACGTCCTCGACAAGTCGGAAGTGGGTATTTTTATCCTCGATGCCGACTTCCGGATCGTCTGGATCAACCGGGCGATCGAGCGGTTTTTCGGCCTGCAAAGATCCGAGGCGATCGGAAAGGACAAGCGGCAACTGGTCCGCGATCGCATCCGGTTCATTTTCGCCGACCCCGACCGCTTCGCAGCCACGGTTCTGGCCACCTACGACAACAACACCTACATCGAACAATTTGAATGCCATATTCTGCCCGACGGCGACCGGGCCGAACGCTGGCTGGAACACCTGAGCCAGCCGATTGCCTCGGGATTGTACGCCGGGGGCCGCATCGAACACTACACCGACATATCACGTCACAAGCGCACCGAAACCGAACTCGGGCGCCTCAACTGGGCCCTCAAAACCATCAGCCACTGCAATCGGGCCACGGTGTGGGCGACCACGGAAACCGAACTCCTCGACAATATCTGCCATATCCTCGTGACGGTAGGTGGCTACCGCCGGGTGAGCGTGGAATACGCCCAATTTCCCGACCTCCGACATCTCACCCCCGTCGCCGGGGCCGGAGAAACCCTTGAGGGCGATATCGAACCGCACCTCGAGGAACGGAAGATGGCCCTGCGCCTCGGGCAAACCCGGGTTTTCCGCCCCCAGGGGGACTCGGGAAATTCCGCCATCGCCGTACCCCTGATCCGGGGCGTCGAAGGCATCGAAACTTCGCCCGACTCCACCCCCTCCCCGACCCCCGTTTTCGGGGTGCTGACCCTGTACCGCGATCGCCCCGGCGCCTTCGACGAGACGGAAGTGCAGTTTCTCTCCGAATTAGCCGACGATCTGGCCTTCGGCATTAACGCCGGACGGACCCACCGCCAGGCGGCTGAAAGCGAGAAAAAATTCCGGCAACTGGCCGAAAACATCCACGATGTCTTCTGGATGAGCAAGTGCACGTCCTGGGAAATTCTCTACGTCAGCCCCGCCTACGAGGACGTTTGGGGGCGCAGTTGCCACAGCCTCTACCGATCGCCCGACACCTACTTCGACGCCATCCACCCCGACGACCGGGGGCGGGCGCGAGCAGCCTTTGAAAACCACCCCACCGCCCACCTGGACATCGAATATCGCATCGTCCGCCCCGACGGCTCGATCCGCTGGATCTGGGACCGCGCCTTCCCGATTTTCGACGATGGCGGCCAGATGTACCGCCGCGCCGGCATCGCCAAAGATATCACCCAGCGCAAACAGGCCGAAGAACTGCTGTGGCGGGCCAAGGCCGAATTGGAAGTCCGGGTGCGATCGCGGACGGCCGAACTGGCCGAAACCAACCGACGCCTCCAACAGGAACTCGAAGAACACCGGCGCACCGAAACTCAACTCCTCGCCAGCCGGAAACTTTACCGCACCCTCGTGCAAAACTTCCCCAAGGGCGCCGTCTTCCTGTTCGACCCGGACCTGCGCCACACCATCGCCGACGGCGTGGCCCTGGGGGCCCACGGCCTGTCCTCCGAACAGATCGAAGGGAAAACCATCTGGGAGGTGTTTTCCCCCGCCACCTGCTCGGCGATCGCGCCCCACTACCGTCGCGCCCTCGAAGGCGAAACCACCACGGGAGAACTGGAACAGGAGGGGCGCATTTACTACGTCCAAACCCTGCCGGTGCGAAACGAGGCGGGGAACAACGGGATGGAGCCCCTTGTTGCCGGCATGATGGTTATGCAGGACATTACCGAGCGCAAACAGGCCGAAAACCTGCGCGATCGCCTGATCGCCATTATCGAAGCCACCCCCGACTTCATCGCCTCGGCCACCCCCACGGGCGAGATCGTCTACTGCAACCGCTCGGCCCGGCAGGTGTTGGGGTTGCCCCCCGAAGGGGCGATCAACTGCGACATTTCCCAAAGTCACCCCCCCTGGGCCAGCCAGATCGTCTGGGAGGAGGGCATCCCGACCGCCCTGCAGGACGGGACTTGGCTGGGGGAAACGGCGCTGTTGAGCGCCACCGGCCGGGAAATTCCCATCTCCGAGCGGATCATCGCCCACCGCAACGGAGAAGGGCAAATCAGTTTGCTCTCTACCATCGCCCGGGATATCACCGACCAAAAGCAAACCGAGGCGAACCTGCGGGAGGCGGAACGGCGGTGGCGGAGTTTGCTCGAAAACGTCCACCTGTTGGTGGTGAGTTTGGACTGCGACGGCCGCATCGAATACGTCAACCCGTTCTTTTTGGAGTTGACCGGATATTCCGCCGCCGAAATTAAAGGTCAAAATTGGTCCCCCCCCTTGATCCCCCCCCACCAGGAAAAGGTTCAAGCCCAGTTTCGAGATCGGCTCAACCACACCCTCAACTCCCACGGCTACCACTCTATCCTCACGAAAGCCGGGGAAGAAAAAATGATCGCCTGGAACCACACCCTGCTGCAAAGTCCCGACGGTCAGGCGATCGGCACGATGAGTATCGGCGAGGACATCACCGAACGCTACGCCATCGAACGCATGAAGGACGAGTTTATTTCTGTGGTCAGCCACGAACTTCGCACCCCGCTGACGTCTATTTACGGCGGCCTGAACCTGATTTGCAGCCACTTAGACCCCAGTTCCGATCGCGGCCGGCAGGTGATCGAAATCGCCACCGAGAGCGCCGGACGCCTGGTGCGGCTGGTCAACGATATTTTGGAACTCGAACGGTTAGAATCGGGTAAAATTAGCCTCTGTCTCCAAACGGTGAATGCGGGCCATCTTCTGGTGAGGGCGGGCGAACAAATGCAGGTCATGGCCCATCGCGCCGGCATCGCGATCGACATTTTTCCCCGAGACCTCAATATCTGTGCCGATCCCGATCGCATCCTGCAAGTGCTAACCAATCTTTTGGGCAACGCGATCAAATTTTCCGATGCCGGGAGTCGGGTGACCTTGTCCGTGGCACCAGCCGGGGGCGATCGCTCCTCCGGGGCCGCCACTTCCCCCTGTCCCTCGCCGGTTCTGTTTTCGGTCGGCGACCGCGGCCGCGGCATTCCCTCCCACAAGATCGAGAGCATTTTCGAGCGGTTCCACCAAGTCGATGCCTCGGACTCCCGACAAAAAGGAGGCACGGGTTTGGGACTCGCTATCTGTCGGAGTATCGTAGAACAGCACGGCGGTCGGATTTGGGTGAAGAGTACCCCCAACGTGGGCAGTTGCTTCTACTTCACATTATCCGCGCAGATTGAGGAGGATAAATAAACTGATGAATCCTAGCAAACGGATTTTGGTGATCGATGACGATGATGGCGTGCGGGAAATTATCCAGATTTCCCTGGAAGTTGCCGCCGGGTGGGAGGTACTCACCGCCGCCTCCGGCAGCGAAGGATTGATCCTGGCCGCCGCCGAACAACCCGACGCTATCCTCCTGGACGTGATGATGCCGGACATGGACGGGGCTACTACCTTCGGACGCCTGCAACGGAACCCGGCGACTCAAAATATCCCGACCATCCTGCTCACGGCTAAAGCCAAAGTCAGTGAAAAACAGCAGTTTATCGAGTTGGGCGTCACCGGCGTGATTACGAAACCGTTTGAAGCGATGGATTTGGTCTGCCAAATTCGCCAGATCCTGCACTGGAACGAGAATGCTTGATGTCCCCAAGGGTGTCGAGTGGGGGGAGTAACGGTCAAGCAACGCTCAAGCCGAGGAAGCTGAGGAAGCCGAGGAAGAACACAGATAGGATTTCCTTCCTCCTCCGCCTCCTCCACCCCTGGAGCCCCCGTACCCTTCAACTCCCGACACCGGCGATCGATCGCTTTCCGGCCGTTCGGGAAAAAAAACCGGCGATCATCACAGAAATTTCACAATTATCCTTTAACTTCGATCTAGGGTCGGATATCCGGCGAGTTCGGTTCCGATAATGGTAAGATGTGAACAATTGAAGTGGACTAAATATCGGCTCGGTTGGCGTTTCCGACACCGATCAGATACCACCGAAAATGCTCCGTAAGGGAAAAACAATACCCAATTTTTACCCGCGCCTTGGGGCTTGAGATGTTTTCAAGCCTTCAGTTTCGGAAACGGCTTTCCGAGCAACCCGGAGGCGAGAACCTTTTCCCTTCTAGCAACTCTCCTTTCGAGCCCAATCACATTGAATTGCCCTGCGATCGCCTCCAGATACCCAGTCCGGAGTCCGTTCAATTTCTCCGGCATGGTTTGCGAGAGTGGCAAGCCGAAGCGCGATTGAGGGACTCTCGGGCCGCGCGAGATCCCCGAACGGGGTCGCCCCCGGTGTCAGTTCTTCCATCCCGGCATTGCCCTCGCCGGGGGGGCACCAAAATTTTCAGGGTCAATTTGGCGATCGCCTCGGAGCTACTCCCGACACCAATTTTCAATGAAAATATCGCGGGATCAGTGGTGATTGACGAGGTGCAACGTCCGAATTATTGAAAAGGAGTCAAGCATGAATTTTAAAATTTTGTGGGTCGAAAAAGATGACTTTGTGAACTCCCCTCTCGAAGAAGTTCTCCAGCTCGAAGCGTTCAACATCATCTGGACGGAGGAAGGCAAATGTGCCATTCAAATCGCCCAGGAAATGCAGCCCAACTTGATTATCAGCCGCCTGAATTTGAGCGATCACAAAACCCGCCAGTTTCTCGAACGTCTGGGACAAAATGAGGCTACGGCGAAAATTCCCCTGATCGTGATCGCGTCGGACGAAGCCGATGCACCCCAAGAAAACGGGTACAATTATCGCGCCAATTGGCGGACAAATCAATATTGGACGACCCCCCAAAACGTCGGTCAAATGATTCAAGAACTCGCCCACAAAGTGGCAAGTTGACCACCAAAAATTCGCCTTAATTTTATTGATACGATGCCATTTTATGGCCAACGAAAAGGTGATGGGTACAGATCGGACGGCCGCAACGACCTCGATTCCGCTCGTCGATCTAGATGTCAGAATCTGACCCGTTATTTTTTTTGTCAAAATTGAATCAGCGCTATAATTCCCAAAAAACTGATTTTTTTAAAGCTGTAATCTGACACCCAATTGCCGATCGCCATAGCCCCCGTGCGAGAGTCGGGAGTCGGGGGTCGGATAATTAATGGTCAATTATCAACCTTCCCCTGATTCGCCGCGACTGCCATAATATCAAACAGATGGTAGCGCAATCTCCAAAGAACCGAATGACAATTGTTTTGACCAACGACGACGGCATCGACGCCCCCGGCATTCGAGTCCTATCCGAAGCCGTTGAAAGTCCGACCATTTGGGTGGCCCCCCGCGACCACCTTTCCGGCTGCGGCCACCAGGTGACGACCCACATTCCCATCCACGTCGATCGCCGCTCCGAGGGCCGCTACGCGATCGCCGGAACCCCCGCCGACTGCATCCGCATCGCTCTGAGCCACCTGTGTCCCGAGGTGAAATGGGTGATCTCGGGCATCAATGCTGGGGGCAATATGGGTGTGGATGTCTACATTTCCGGAACCGTCGCCGCCGTCCGGGAAGCAGCCATCCGCGGCCTCCCCGCCATCGCCATTTCCCAATACCGCCAGGGGGGCAAACCCGTGGACTGGGAACGGGCCGGCCGCCTCACCCGGGGGATTTTGCAAGATCTCCTCCAAAAACCCTGCTCGCGCGGCAGTTTTTGGAACGTCAACCTCCCCCATCTCGAACCGGAAGAACCAGACCCCGACTGGGTTTTCTGTCGTCCCTCCACGGACCCCCTGCCGGCGGTTTACCGCATCGACGGGGAATATTATCAATATGTCGGGGATTACGGAAAACGCGATCGCGTCGCCGGGACCGACGTGGACGTTTGTTTCGGCGGTCAGATCGCCGTCAGCCAAATTTCGCTGTGAAGGTCGGCGTCGCCGTCAAGAGTAAAAATGCTCAGATTTGGCGGCGATCGTCGCCGTGATAATTCTTAACACTATTTCTCGGCAAATCAGTTTATGGTAAAAATTCAAGCGGTCTAAGCAGCCGTTGAATTCAGGATTAATACGCCTGCTGTAGAATTTAGCTTTGGGATCAAATCAATTTAGTATGAGCGTTAACCTAGCGGCCCAGTTGCGGGAAGGCACCAAAAAGTCCCACACGATGGCAGAAAATGTCGGCTTTATCAGGTGCTTTTTAAAAGGCACCGTAGAAAAAACTTCTTATCGAAAACTGGCGGGGAACCTCTACTTTGTCTATACGGCGATGGAAGAGGAAATGGAGCGCCACAAAGATCATCCGATCCTCTCGAAGCTATATTTTCCGGAATTGAACCGGAAACAAGCTCTGGAGCAGGATTTGTTCTTCTACTACGGCGCCAACTGGCGGGAAGCGGTGCAACCCTCCGAAGCGGCCCAAGCCTACGTCGCCCGCATTCGCGAAATTTCCGAGCAAGACCCGGTTGTGCTCATCTCCCACCTGTACACCCGCTATTTGGGAGATCTCTCCGGCGGACAAATTCTCAAGGGCATCGCCCAAACCGCGATGAACTTGTCCGACGGCCAGGGAACTCAGTTCTACGAGTTCGACGAAATCCCCGACGAGAAGGCGTTCAAAACCAACTATCGCCAGGCGATGAACGACCTGCCCATCGACCAAGAAACAGCCGATCGCATCGTCGATGAAGCCAACGCCGCCTTCCGAATGAACATGAATATGTTCGAGGAACTCGAAGGCAATTTGGTCAAGGCGATCGGGATCATGCTGTTCAACGCCCTGACGCGGAAACGCAACCGCGGTGCCACCGAACTGGCCACCGCCGCCGACTCCGCCAATTAATATAGCAATCAGCTCTGGTGCTTTCAGCTTTCAGCAAAGGCTGACCACCCGTCCGAACAGAAGTTTCGGGATTTTCAGATGTCCTGACTACCCGGGCGACTGCTATATCTTTCGGCTCCACCCGAATTAAAAAACCCCCCTTCCCGGAACCCCGACGGCCGCAACCAGCAGCCGTAGAGGTTCCGGGAAATTTATTGATAATTATTAATTGATAATTGTTAATTGTTAATTGTTATAGCGCTGTGCGAGCCGCGGAGTTACACACCGGATGGGTGAGAATTATCAATCCCCCGACTCCCTAATACCGTTTCTAGACCTTGTAACTACACGATCGCGCACTGCTAGAATTGTTAATTGCCCGATCGCACTGTTCGTACAGCGCCTCCAAACTCGAAGAATTGTCCAAGACCACATCCGCCCGCCGACACTTTTCTTCCAGGGGCATTTGGCTCTCAATTCGGGCTTGAATCTGTCCGGGGGTGAGGGAGGAGCCGTGCCGTTCGAGGAGGCGGTGCCGTTGCTGTTCGGGGGAGCAGTGGACTACCCAAATTTCCGTCGCCCAATCCGTCATGTCCGCTTCAAACAGCAGGGGGACCGCCAACACCGCCGTTGGCTCTCCCGGCGACGGGGTGTTTCGGAGTGAGTCGCAATTTTCCCGGAAGCGATCGCGGACGAACGGGTGAATTTGTGCTTCCACCCAGCGCCGTTCTGTTAAATTATGAAAAATAATATGACCTAATGCGGGTCGATCTAGGCTACCATCGGGAAGAAGCAGATCGGGACCGTAGCGGTCAACCAGGGCATCCAGAACGGGGGAATTCGGTTCGACGGCTTGGCGGGCGTAGATATCCGCATCCCAGACCGGCAGGTTGTGGGTTCGAGCCAAATAATTGGAAACCGTCGTTTTTCCCGTAGCGATACCGCCCGTCAAACCGATCAAACGCATTTTTTAGAGTGTTTTGAGGTGTCAACTGCAATTCATCCGATTATCGTGGGTGCCACCGCCGAGGAATCGGGGGGTCGAGAAACATTCCCTTCCCAACCACCGTTTCTCGGAAAAAGTCGGCGCACGCCAGATCCGGGGATAGCATCTTGAGGTAGATTGCCAGACAATTGCAACGCGGTCGGTCGGCTCCGAGTCAATGAGTCATGCGGCGACCATTGGCGGTTCGATCAATCGAACGAAAATGGGAAATCCCCAGGGAGGATAGCACGATGAACCCAACCTGTCGCCTGCGGTCCGTTCCGATCGCCCTTTTCCTAGCCGGATTCTGGGTTTCGGAAATACTCCCCATCCTACCGGAAAACCTATCACAAATCCGGGTCGATTTCAAGGCAACAACCCGAATCGCAAACGCCCGACCCATCGTCCCCGAACCCGGCGGCACCGGCACCTTCACCACCCGAGAGGGAAACCGCACCGACATCACCGGGGGGAGGCGATCGGGGGACGGGGGCAACCTCTTCCACAGCTTCACCCGCTTCGACGTGGAATCCGGGGCCGTCGCCAACTTCCTGAGCGACCCTTCCATCGCCAACATCCTCGCCCGCGTCGTCGGCGGGGACGCCTCCCGCATTAACGGACTGGTGCGCGTCAGCGGGGGGGCCTCCAACCTATTTTTGATCAACCCGGCCGGCATCCTATTCGGAGCCGGCGCCCGGTTGGACGTGCCCGGTTCCTTCACCGCCACCACCGCCGCCGGCATCGGCTTCGATGACCGCTGGATGGGGGTGATGGGGGAAAACGACTACGCCGCCCTCGTCGGCCCCCCCGACGCCTTCGCCTTCGCGGCCGACCCGGGCCAGATCCTCAACGCCGGCCAACTCTCCGTCAACCCGGGCGAAAGCCTCACCCTCCTGGGGGGCACCGTGATCAACACCGGCCGACTGAGCGCCCCGGGGGGCCAGATCACCGTCGCCGCCGTCCCCGGCGAAAACGTCCTCCGCATTTCCCAAACCGGACACCTGCTCAGTTTGGAAGTCCGCCCCCTTTCCCCCGAAACGGGACTCGAAACCCAACTCACGCCTCTGTCCTTGCCGGAATTGCTGACCGGGGGGGATGCCGGCCAAGCCGGCGGGGTGACGGTTTTGGCCGACGGCCGGGTCCGACTGACGGGTTCGGACACCCCCATTTCCCCCGAACCGGGCGTCGTCGCCGTTTCCGGGAGTCTCGACACCTCGTCCCCCGCCCCGGACTCCGCGCCCCGGGTGAACATTTTCGGCGATCGCGTCGGACTGTTCGGGGCCACGGTCAACGCCTCGGCCCCCGACGGCGGGGGGACGGTCAGAGTCGGCGGGGATTACCGGGGAAGCGGCCGGGTCCCCAACGCCACCCATACGGCGATCGACGCCAACTCCAACATTTTCGCCGACGCCACCGCCGCCGGCGACGGGGGCCGCATCGTCATCTGGTCCGACGGGGACACCCAATTTTCCGGGCAAATTTCCGCCCGGGGGACGGGAGACGGGGGATTCGTGGAAATTTCCGGCAGGGTTTCCCTCCGCATCGACGGCGCAGTCAACCTGCGGGGGGGCGACGGGGTGGGAACCCTGCTGCTAGACCCCCTCAACATCACCATCGTGGACGGAGAGGGGGGCAACGACGGCGGAGCCTTCGACGGCCAAAGCTTGGCGGGGGACAACCCCTCCGAATTCAACCTCTCGGAAACGACCCTGGAAAATCTGTCGGCCGACGCCGATATTATCCTTGAAGCCCGCAATAATATTCGCATCGAAGATCTCTCCGACAACGAATTGAGTTTGGCCGCGTCAGGGGGTTCGGTGACGTTTACCGCCGACGCCGACGGGGACGGCCAGGGGTCTTTCGTCATGAACCGGGGCGATCGCATCACCACCGACGGCGGCGACCTCACCATTTCCGGCATCGACATCGCCACGGGAGACATCCGCACCCGGGGGGGAAATTTGACTCTGACCGCCCGCGATACCGGACAAATCAGCGCCGGGAACCTCTCGACGGCGAATCCCTCCGGCCCGGGGGGAAATCTGACCCTGAGCACGGCCCAAGGTTCCATCGCCGCCGCCTCCCTGGAAACGGATGGCCAATTCGCCGGGGGGAATATTTTCCTCGACAGCGGCCGCCAGATCCGGGCGAGAACCCTCTCAACCCGGGCCACCGACGCGGAGGGCGCGGGGGGCGATGTCGAACTCGGAGCCGCCCGGGAGATTTTTCTGGAATCGATCGATACGACCGGGGAAGGGGGCGGCGGAAATGTGGCGATCGCGTCTCGGGGGTCCGGAATTCTCCTGGAGGAGCCGGGGGAGATCCGCACCGCCTCCGAATCGGGCGAGGCCGGAAACGTCTCTATCCGCACCCCGGAAACCCTCAGTTTATTGGGGAGTGTAGATGCTCGGGGCTCCCGGGGGGGAGGGGATGTCAACCTGGAGGCGGCGGTGGCGATCGAGGTCGGCGCGATCGCCACGGGAACCCAGGCGACGACAGCTTCGACCCAATTTGAGGGGGGTAATATCATCCTCACCGGGGACGAAATCGATTTGAACGGACCCGTTTCGGGCTCGGGTTCCCTCCTGCTGCAAACGGCGACGCCGACCCAGGATATCAATTTAGGCCGTACCGCCGGGGACTCTTCCCTGGCGCTGGACCTGAGTCTGGGCGACCTCTCGGCCCTCCAGGATGGGTTCTCGCAGATCGTCGTCGGACGCGCCGACGGCGGGGGAACCCTCAGCCTGGGGGGAGACATCGGCTTTCAAGATTCGGTCGTCCTTCGCGCCCCCGAAGGTCAGATTTTCGGTTCCGTTTCGGACTCCGAACCGGTGGCGACGGTGCGGGGATCTCGGGGAGCCGACATCACATTTGAAGCCGCAAACGAAATCCGTCTCGGAAACCTGATCGTCGTGGGGGGGGATGTCAACGTCGCCAGCCGCTCGGGTCCGGTCCGGGTCGCCCGCATTGAAGCCCAGGCCGACGGCGACCGCCGGGGGAATATTTCGTTGGCCGGGAGCGAAATCGACCTCGTCGGCGGCAGCAATTCGATCCGGGGCGGGGGTACTTTGACATTGCAGCCGGCCGACTCCGGTCAGAACGTCAGTTTGGGCGGTTCGGAAGGGACGGCGGGCCTCGACCTGACGGCCGCGGATCTGAATGCGTTGGGGGCCGAATTTGAACAGATCGCCATCGGTCGCCCCGACGGCAACGGGACGCTGACCCTCTCGGGCGACGTCACCTTCCGCAGCCCGGTTTTGTTGCGCTCTGCGGGGCTCTCGGGGGAAATTGTCGGGGACGGAGCCATCACGGGGATCGGAAATGCCTCCGTCGCACTGCGAGCCGATGGCGATATCCGGGTGGGTTCCATTGCCACCGGCGGCAATACCCTCGATCTCGACAGCGCCCGGGGCGATATCGCTGCTCTTGATTTGCGCTCGGGCTTCAACGTCCGCCTCGCCGCCCGGGGCGATATCGAAACCGGCGAGATCCGCTCCGAGGCGCCCCCCGCTTCGGCCCCCCTCGGGGAAATTGGCCTGACGAGCCGGGAGGGGCAAATTGCCGTCAACGGCAATATTTTTGGGGAGGGGACGGTTTTCACCCTGCAGGCGAGAGATGATATCCGCACCGGAGATCTGACGGCCGGACGCCCCGTGAGCCTGACGAGCGATCGCGGCGCGGTGACGACGGGGAATATACGAGTCACGTTACTTGATCAGCCGTATCAGGGAATCAATCTCGACGCCGCAGGGACGATCGCCACCGGGGATGTGACCGCGACCGCGGCGGACGGCACCGGCGCCAACATCGCCATTCGCAGCCGCCAGGGGGCGGTCCGCACCGGCAATCTGGATGCGTCCGGTTCCGGGGGGGGCGGCGGTATCGCCGTCGAAGCCGCCGATACCGCCACCCTCGGCGCCGTCGATACCAGCGCCGCCGACGGGGACGGGGGGGATGTCGCCCTGGGGGCTCAAAGTGATATCGCGGTCGATTTCATCCGCGCCGAAGGCGGCGGCCGCGGCGGGACGGTGGCTATTGACACCCCGCAATTTTTCCGGGCGACCGGCCGTTTTGAAGCCCGAAACGGCGTGGAAGCGAGTATTTCTACATCCGGCGGGACGGGAGGCGGGGCGATCGCGTTGCCCGATACGGCCAGTTCCCTCGTCGTCGGCGATCCCACCGCCAACGGCACGGCGGCAGCCATCACCGACGGCACCCTGACGGTGCGGCCCGAAACGGCGATCGGCGACAGTTTCGAGCAGGCGGCTACGGCTCAAATCCCCGGCAACAGCCAAATCGGCAATGATGTTAACGCCGACACCTCGTCCCGACCGGCGCAGGGCGAAACGGCGACCTCGGTGGTTTCTGGGGGGGGAAATCTCAACCCCAATTCCAATTCGACGGCGGCGGATGCCGATCAACCCATCGCGCAAGGGAATCCCGATGAAACTCTGATCGACACGGCCGGAGGCGGTTTGGAAGCAACTGACTCTGATGCCGGCGTTCCCGACGATCTGGCGGTCCGCCTCGAATCCGCTACCGTATCCGACGACCAGATCGCCCGCTCCCCCTTGGTCGCCTCCGTCGGGCAACTCGACCTGTTTCGAGGTCGGGAGTTTGTTAATTATTTCGGCTCGGATCTCAATAAAAATCCGGTGGACGACCGCAGCATCCGCCAGACCCTCCGCGACATCGTGCGCCTCACCGACTACAAACCGGCGATCGTTTACGTCTCCTTGCAAGCCGACCAGCTCGAATTGCGGTTGCTCTTGCCCGACGCTGAACCGATTTTCCAGAGCGTCCCGGTGAACCGGGAGGCGCTGATCCGAGTCGCCCGGGACTTTACCAACCAGATCCGCACCCCCCGCGACTGGTCGGACACCCGGTATCTCGAATCGGGGCGGCAGCTTTACGATCGCCTCATTGCGCCGGTGCGACAACAGTTGGAACGACACGACATCGACACCCTGATTTTTTCGATGGATGCCGGGTTGCGGACCCTCCCCCTCGCAGCCCTCCACGACGGCGAACGGTTCCTGATCGAACGCTACAGCCTCAGCCTGATTCCCAGCCTCAGCCTCACCGACACCAGCTATGTCAACCTCAACGGTTCCAAAGTCCTGGCGATGGGGGCCTCGGAATTTCTCGACGCCAGCCAAGAACCGCTCCCGGCCGTCCCCCTGGAATTGGCTCTGATCGTCGGGGAAGATCTTTGGGCGGGGCGATCGTTCCTGAATGAAGAGTTTACCGTTCCCAACCTCAAATCTCAGCGCACCCGCGAGGAATATCAAATCATCCACCTGGCGACCCACGGGGAATTCGTGGCCGGGGGCGCCGATCGCTCCTACATTCAATTTTGGGACCGGAAATTGGGGTTGGACGAGTTGCGGAACCTCCGCCTCAACCAACCCCCCGTCGAGTTGCTGGTTTTGAGCGCCTGCACCACCGCCGTCGGCGATGAAAAGGCGGAATTGGGCTTCGCGGGATTGGCCGTCCAAGCCGGGGTGAAATCGGCCCTGGCGAGTTTGTGGTACGTCAGCGACGCCGGAACCCTGGGTTTGATGCGGGCCTTTTACGAATCCCTGCAGACGAGTCCCATCAAGGCTGAGGCCCTCAGACAGGCCCAACTGGCGATGTTGCGCGGCCAAATTCGCCTCGAAGACGGCCGGCTTTTTTACGATTCCTCCGCCATCGCCCCCCTCCCCATCTCCCTCCCCCGCGAACTGGCGACCCGAGACAATGTGAATCTCTCCCACCCCTTCTACTGGGCCGGATTTACCCTGATCGGCAGTCCGTGGTAAGGGCCACCGGAGGCGACCGGAGCCGACCGGAGGGTTGAAAGGCAGTAGGCAATCCCCCGCACCCGTTGCTCACATCGGCGATCGCACCCCCCGCCCCCAGATCTCGGGCGAAGAGGATTCCGGACCCGGTGTCGATCGGGGTGGACAAGTACCGGCGACTTTCCGCCAATTCGGCCGTCCGCTCCCCCATCCGCATTTCCATTGCCCGCTCCGCTCGGGTTCGGCTTGCCGGTGCCACAGGATCGGCGAGGAACCTGCTAAGATGAATCCCGAAGCCCTGTCGGCTTTCATGGTCACGAGTCCGGGCTCAATGCTTTTGAGGACTTCCAGATTCCCGGCCCCCACGACCCACACGATCGCGCCGATCGCTCTGACCAGTCGGCCGAGCCTCAGTGAAAGCTGGGTGAGGGTTTCGGGCACAGTCTTCAGGGAGCGAAGGCCGGCGATCGCCCGCACGAAATTAATTTCGGATCGGGGGTTGACACCAGCCATAACCTATGAAACAATGTAAAATTGTGCAAAACAATTAAGCGGAACTGGCGGAATTGGTAGACGCGCTAGATTCAGGTTCTAGTGTTCGCAAGGACTTCCGGGTTCAAGTCCCGGGTTCCGCATTCAAAACCAAAAGCTGAAAATCGACCCGATTTTCCCGATTTTCTTCTTTTCCAAATTAACCCAACCCGGGACCCCCTCCCATGCTCACGAGCCTCCAAAATCCCCTGGTCAAGCAATTTAAGAAGTTGCACGCGGCCAAAGGACGACGGGAGCAGGACTCGTTTTTGCTCGAGGGGACTCACCTGTTGGCCGAATGCCGCGCCACGGACTGGCACCCGACCGCCGTCTGCTGTACCCCCGAGTGGGGGGAGCGACACCCGGAACTGTGGGATTGGGCCGTCCGCACCGCCGGCCGCGCCGAACAGGTGAGCGATCGCGTCCTGGCCGCCATGACCACCACCGTCCACCCGGATGGTGTCGTCGCCGTCGCCCCCCGGGCGCCGGAAACTCCCGCCCCCATCCGGGGCCTGGGACTCGTCCTGGAAACCCTGCAAGATCCGGGCAACCTCGGCACCCTGATCCGCACCGCCGCCGCCGCCGGCGTCGAGGGACTCTGGTTGAGCGCCGATAGCGTCGATCGCGACCACCCGAAAGTGCTGCGGGCCTCCGCCGGCGCCTGGTTTCGCCTCCCCATCGCTGTGCATCCCGACTTGAAAGCTTCCCTAACCGACTGCCGGGAACGGGGCATCCAAATCGTGGCGACCCTCCCCGACGCCCCCCTGAGCTACTGGGACTTGGATTGGCGAAAACCCACCGCGATCGTGTTGGGAAATGAAGGGGCCGGCCTCTCGGAACCATTGGCAGACCTGGCCGATCACCGCGTCCGCGTCCCCCTCCTCAACGGGGTCGAGTCCCTCAATGTCGCCACCTGCGCGGCGCTGATCCTATACGAAGCGCGACGCCAGCGACAGGTCGCCGAGCTCGATCAGCCGTTCTCCAAATCGTCCGATTCCGAGACGTCGGGCTGCTGACTTTCCAAAAATTGGTCGATGTCGGAAATGGCCGCTTCGAGTTCCGACAGGCTGATGGGTTCGCAGGGGGTGTCGTCCGCGACCTGTTCGGATTGAAATTCCGGCGGCGGGGTGGGTGTCGATAAATCCCGATCTTCTTGAAACGAGTCGAGCAATTGCTTTTGATAGGATTTGAGAAACTCTTCGGCAGCATGACGACGCATATTATCGCGCTGCTGTTTATCCGTCATGATCGACTCCTTGACCTTGTGGCACTCGACGGCAAAATTCTCCGAGATCGGATTTGAGACTTGTGAGGGGACCTGACGGCAAAATCCCGCCAACCGTCGTCAACAGGAATTTCCCACAATGTCGATGACTTCCCGTCGTCGGACGGCGACAGACCATCCTTGGTTTGGAAAATCCACTGGTCCTTCCTTTCATCCCCGTTGCTCAGTTTTGCCATTCCTGTTCGGAAGTATTTTCTGAGCGTTTTGTATTTGGCATTTCCGCATCGTGATACTACCCATGCCCGCAGTTGTTGCCAGAGTATTTCATCCAGCTTTCCGAAAATCTCCGAGGAGACTACCCCTGAGTAGTACCTTGCCCATCCTGTAATGATGGGGTTGAGTTGTTTAATCAGGGCGGCTTGAGGTGCTGTTTTATGTTTCTTAATTACCTCTTTCACCTTTTCGATGTGGGCTTTAATTGCTTCTTTGTCCGGTTTGATATGGGTTTTGAAGCCTAGTCGTTTACTTACTCCTCTTCCTGGTTTCTTATTTGACAAATTCCTTATGTAAGGAATTTGTATTGTCGATTTTTCCTTGACCCTGAGAGTTCCGACCTCATTTAGTATCGTGTGATACCAAACTTTGGAACATACAGACAGTTATAAGGTGGGTCAGGGGTGCGCCCCTTATCTCCACCCGAGGGGGTGAAAGCCTTGCAGGGAGGTTATTTCAGGCATTTTAGCCCGATTTCGTTCCCGAACGAATCGCACTCAAACTTCTATTCTACATTGCCCTCACGGACTCCAATCAACCCGCGATCGTTCCGGGTCGCCATCCGCACTCGACTCCCGCCCTCCGCCATCGCGGCGAAATGCGGCGACAAGTCGCGAATTTTCAATCAATAGTATGATAAAAATCGACGGGAACCTTTCTTACAATTGAACCCGAAGCATCGGAGCCGCAGACATGGGATCGGACTCCGGATCGAAATTAAAATCCATTTTTTTCAATTGAACTGTTATCAAGAGTGGGAGCGATCGCCATGTTTCAAAAAATTTTAGTCGCTGTGGATATGTCCGAGTACGGCGAAAACGTGTTGCAAAAATCCCTGGCAATCGCCAAAGCGGCCGACGCCGGCCTGATGTTGCTGCACGTCCTCTCGCCGGACGAAGAGGGGACTCCCGCCATGAGCGGGGGGGTGGGGTTGAGTTACTACGAGATGATCGACCCCCAATATATCGAAGCCTACCAAAGTCAGTGGCGGGAGTTCGCCCAACACGGTTCGGAGCAGTTGCAAGCCTACGCCACCCGCGCCCGAAATGAGGGAGTGCGGGCCGAATGCAACCAAATCCCCGGCAAGCCGGGACGGGCCATTTGCGAACAGGCCAAAAATTGGGGGGCCGAATTGATCGTCATGGGCCGGCGGGGACATTCGGGACTCGGCGAGTTGATTTTGGGCAGCGTGAGCAATTATGTGGTCCACCACGCGCCCTGCTCGGTGATGATCGTTCAATTGGGCGAGACATAGACCGATAGAATCGGAAAATACCGAATCAATCGATCATATACGCCGATATGAAGTTTAGCGATTTGCTGCGACAGTTGGATGCCGGAATTGTCGCCCACAGCCTCGACGTTCCGGATGCCCCCGATCCGATCCTCCACGGGGTGGCCCCCATCGACCGGGCGACCCCGGACACCCTCAGTTACATCGAAGGACCGAAATTCGCCGGTTATTTGGACGACACCGGGGCCGGGGCCGTGATTTTGCCCGTCGATGAAGCGTTGCAGGCCCGGGCCGGCGATCGCGGACTGGCTTGGATCTCGGCAAAGCTGCCCCGCCTGCTGTTCGCCGAAGCGATCGCCCTGTTTTACCAACCCTACCACCCCAAACCCGAGATCCACCCCAGCGCCACCATCGCCCCGGACGTCCAACTCGGCTCCGGGGTCTACATCGGCCCCCACGTCGTCATTCGCTCCGGAGTCACCGTCGGCGACGGGGTCTGCATCCATCCCAACGTCGTCATCTATCCACAGGTCACGATCGGCGATCGCACCGTCCTCCACGCCAACTGCACCATCCACGAGCGCACCCAAATCGGCGCCGGGTGTACCATCCACAGCGGCGCGGCGATCGGGGCAGAGGGCTTCGGGTTCGTCCCCACCCCGGGGGGTTGGTTCAAAATGGAACAGTCCGGCATCACTGTCCTCGAAGATGGGGTCAGCGTCGGCTGCAACAGCACCATCGACCGCCCCGCCGTCGGCGAAACCCGCATCGGCCGCGACACGAAAATCGATAACCTGGTGCAAATCGGCCACGGCTGTCGGGTCGGCCGGGGCTGCGCCTTCGCGTCCCAGGTGGGGTTGGCCGGCGGCGTCACGGTGGGCGACGGCGTGATCCTCGCCGGCCAGGTGGGCGTCGCCAACCGGGCGAAAATCGGCGACGGCGCCATCGCCACGGCCCAATCCGGCATCCACGGTGATGTCAAACCGGGGGAGGTGGTGTCCGACTCCCCCGCCATCTCCAATAAGCTGTACCTGAAAACGTCGGCGATTCGCAAACGCCTCCCCGAAATGTATCAAACCCTCAAGGAACTGCGACGGCACTTCCGGCCGTGAGAAAGCGGTTCTCGGGAATAGCGCTCACTGCTATATATAGAACATTTGTTCAAAATTTGACGCCGGCACGGCGGGTGCATCGCGAACCCGGGGACCTCGGGTTCGCGAGTAGATGCACCCGGTTTGGAGGCGGGAAGCCAGCCCGGGCGACCCGGCGATCGCTGGGAATTTTGGAGGCGATTGTAACGGCGATAATACGGTGATTTCGAGGCGATCTGTAACAGGTTTTTTTAGAACTTTTTGGTGTCGATATCCTCCGATGGAATCGCTCGATAATAACGGCGATCGCGACCAATTTTCAGTGGCGCGCTGGGCGACGATCTCGAACGGGCCGCCTGTCCATTTTCCGCAATCACCACCGCCGATGGGGGTGTCGTTTCGATCAGAGACGGCCAGGAGAGCGACCGATTGACAATCCTCTCAAAAATCGCCCAACTGTTGATATGATAGGCTTTTCAGGATCTTCAAAAATTTTCTTCCTCCGCAGATCTTCGTTGGAGAGCCGACAGACTCGCCCGAAAAATGCCATTCCAAAACGCCATCGACCGCGATCGAGATTCCGAAAAAATTCGAGATTTTCAGACCGATCGTTCGCTGAGTTCCGGGGATTCTGTCAAAGCCAACCCGAGGGAAAATCTGCGCCACCAGCATCTCGCTGAAATGGGCGATCAAAAAATTGAGTTTGTCAAAATTATTAGTTTAAGTCTATATTATTTTTTATAAGACCAAAAACGGATCAATCTATTTAATCAATGTTCCCGATCGGGAAAGGATTTCGATGATGTCAAAACCAGCCCCAACTCCATTGGTCGGAAAGGCTTTGCTTCAAAAAGTGAAAGAGCTTTCCGACTCGCCCCGCCGTGAAACGGCGAGACTGTGCGGGTATTACACCGAAAAAGACGGCCAGGTGCGGGTCAACCTGACCGCCTTTTACGATGCCCTGCTCGAAGCCCGGGGAATTCCCTTGAACGCCGACGGTGGTAAAGACGGCCGCGGCCGCGAACCGACCTACGCCGTGAGCGTCCACAAAAACGGTCAGATCGTGATCGGCTCCACCTATACCAAAGAAATGGGACTCGCAGCCGGCGACGAGTTCGAGATCAAACTCGGATACAAACACATTCATCTGATCCAGGTGGAAGACAACCAACAAAATGGAGCCGGAAAAGCTCACGCCGGCGGCGAGGAAGAGTAATTGGCTTTGGGAAAATTGTCGTCGTTCGTCGAGTCTTCGGGGTTTGTCGAGGCCCCCGGGATGCAAGTGGTCGCCTTTTTTCTCATTTGGGCCGTTCTCGGGTTGCCGACGGTGGCCCTCGGCGCAATCGCGGGCGGTTGGCGTCCCCTTCAACCCCTGGAAACTCGACAAAAACTGATCGGTCTGGCCCTTTTCTACCCGATGGCTTGGCTGCTGCTTTGGGGCATGGCCCGAGTGACGGGCGCATCCCTGCCGGACTACGGCATGAGTCCGAACGCCTCTTTTTGGATCGCCCTGGCCTTCGGCTGGGCTGCGGCCGTTCTCAGCACCGCCGTGTCATACGGCGTCCAGGGGGGGGCGGGATGGATCGAATGGCCGGAGCCACCCTCCCCGACGCCCTTCAAAAACGCCATCCCCAGCTTGCTTCCCGTCGCCGGCATCGCTCTGGCCGTGGGAGCCACCGAGGAACTGGTGTTTCGGGGGTTCGTGCAGCAACAACTCCAGTCCGCCCTCCCCCTCATGGCGGCGGCCGCGATCGCCAGCCTCCTGTTCGCCCTCGGACACTTGATTTGGGGGGCGAAAGAGGCGATCGCCCAACTGCCGGGACTGTGGCTGCTGGGGATGGTTTTGACCCTGGCCCGCATCGCCGGCGGGGGGGACTTGGGGTTGGCTGTCGGCCTGCACGGGGGCTGGATCTGGGCGATCGCGATCCGAGAAACCGCCGGATTCCCCCGACCCACCGGCCGCGTCCCGGCTTGGGTGACGGGGGATATCGCCCGACCCCTGACCGGGGTAGCCGCTGGGCTGATGCTGCTGGCCGTCGCCGGTCTGTTGGGGATCGTCTACCATCTGAAGTGAGGATTCCGACCGCCCCGGCGAAGGAGCAATTATGAACACTTCTATTTCATCCCCCACAGACTTCACCCCCGTTTACGGCCCCGTGTCATCCTGGCGATACGGGCGATCGCTCGGGATCGACCCCATCGGCGCCGTCTCCACCTGTTCCTTCAACTGCGTCTACTGCCAACTCGGGGAAATCGAACGCAAAACCCGCGATCGCGCCATCTACGTCCCCACCGACCGCATTTTGGCGGCCCTGGAAGACTTCGCCCCCTGGTCTGATGTGGATGTCGTCACCCTCAGCGGCAGCGGGGAACCCACCTTGGCCGCCAACCTGCGGGAGATTTTGACCGCGATCAAAACCCTCACCGGCCGCCCCAGCTTGGTTCTTACCAACGGCAGCCTCCTCAATCATGGCGGGGTGCGATCGGATCTGGCGATCGCCGATCGGGTGTCCGTGAAGTGGGACGGCATCGACGCCGACCTGCTGCGGCGGATCGATCGCCCCGTCCCCGGCATCCACTGGGCGGACCTACTGGCGGGAATCCAGGCGTTTCGGGACGAATATTCTGGAGAACTGGGTTTGCAAACCATGATCCTTTCCCCGTGGGACGAATCGACCCGGGCCGAATATATCCGCCAGGTGCGAGCCATCGCCCCGGCCGAAATTCAACTCAACACCCCCACCCGCCCCAAACCCGTCCGACGCCAACTCGACGGGCGGGAAAATCACTCTTCGGCGGCCGAGCGCCCCTACGAGGTGCGATCGCTCCGCTGCGTCGATCCCCAAATTTTGCGCGACTTCGCCCAAGAAATTGGACAAGCCACCGGCATCCCCGTGAGAACTGCACCGGTGCCGACGGAAATTTAGGCGACTCAGGGTATTTTGATGCCGAGATGCCGACCCCGACAAAAGAATTCCGCAATTGGGTTGAGGAATGTGTCAAAATGTGATCGGTAAAGTCAACAACAATTGTTTGATTGAGATCACTCTCTGATTGAAATAACTGCATCGAGCCGGAACTATGACATCATATGCAACCTCGACCGCCCGATCTGAAATGAGCGAACTCCGGCGACTGAAAAGTTTGCTGCCCCCCGAATTGCAGAGTTGGGTCACGGTGGAAAAAACCATTGAAGTTAACCCCTTGCTGATTCGCTCCGAAGAAATTGGCAAAGATCAGGTGGAAATCCAAATCGATCTCGTCAAGTGGGAGCAACTGGCCTTAGACCAGCGCAACCTGCTGTTTTGGCACGAAGTCGCCCGCATTCAAAACGATACGATTCCTCGGGACGGCTGGGAAATGGCGGCCCTGGCGATCGGTTTGGGGGGCGCGGTCGGAGAGCTGTGGGTTCAAGATGGATTGCTGCTGCTCCTGGCCCTGGCCCTGTGTGGGGTGTCCGGCTATCGGCTCTACCAGAAAAATAACGGGGAGCGGACGATGATCGAGGCGATCGAGGCCGACGAAAAGGCGATCGCCATCGCCTCCCGGTTCGGATACACCCTCCCCAACGCCTACAAGAGCCTGGGAAGCGCCCTGAAGACCCTGATCGACCAGACACCCAAAAAGCGCCAGCGCGCCCGCTACGAAGCCCGCCTGCAGGCCCTCAAGCGCAGCGCGGCCAAAGCCAAGGCGCGGGTGAAGGGGAGCGATCGCGAACCGTCTTCGAGTTCCGAGAAAATTTACGGTTAAATCCCCGCCGGGATTCCTTGCCATCAAAAAACCAGCCGTTTGTCCCCCAGTTTCACCGAAGGCAAACGGCTGGTATTGATTGTGAATTCAAAAAAACCGGGAATTATTTCCGGAATCGAGAAATCGTCTCCCGAATTTGTTCAGCCGCCACGTCGCGACCGCCCAAACCGAAGGCGATGGCGATGGCTACCGCGATCGCGCCCAGGAGCAATCCGAAGGCGAGGTTGACGATGTTGCTGGCAATGCCCATTTGTTGGAGTGCCATCGCCCCCACGAAGATGATGATCGCGATGCGGGCACCTTGGGCCAGGAGTTTAGCCTGGGGATTACCCGAACTCGAGATCAGGCCGAAGGCCAAGTTGGCGAAGTACAGGCCGATGGCGAAGATCACCGCGGCAAACAACACCTGGCCGGCAATGACGATGAGCTGTTCGATAATTAGGGTCAGAGAAGTCAGGCCCAAAATATCCGTCGCAGTGACGATCGCAAACAGCATGATGCCCACGAAAGCCACGATCCCGACGATTTCCGAGGGGGTTTGCTTCGTCGTCGGCTCCTTGGGGGGGAGGGCCGCTTCCGGCTCTCCCGCCTCTTGGGGGGGAGCGGGAGGACTTTGGGGTTGCAGGCCCAACCACACGAAGACGTTGTTGAAGCCGAGGTTGGTGAGCAGGTTGGCGACTAAATCGCGGACGAAAATGCCGATGAAGTAGGCGACCCCCAAAATCACGACCGAAATGAAGATTTCGGGGATGATGTCGAAGATCTGCTCGAGCATCGAGATCGCCGGATTGGAAATGGCTTCAATTTGCAGCGCTTCCAAAGCGGAAATGGCGATCGGGATCAGGATCAGGACGTAGACGATGGTACCGGCGATGGACGAGAGGGACGTGTTCCCCATCGTCCGCTCCAAACCCAAACGACTGCCGAAGCGATCGAATCCCACGGCTGCCAACAGGTTGGTGACGATGCGGCTAACAATTTGAGCCAGCAGCCAACCCCCCGCGCCGATCAGCAGCGCCTTCAGGATATTGGGCAAACTCGAGAGAATTTGGCCGATCATCAGCTCCACCGGTTCGAGCAACCCCGACAGTTGCAGGGCGCTCAAAATCATCGGCAGGAAGAGCAAGAAAATGAACCAGTACACCGCATTCGCCAGGGTGTGGCTCAGGGAAAATTGGTTCCGAGTCTCGGCCGTATCCCCAACTTGCTGGTTCAGGCGTTCGTCGAGCTTGAACAGGTCGAGGACCCGAATGGTCAGGGCCCGGCAGATCGTCGCCAGTATCCAAGCCAGGGCCAGCAGGCCGACCGCCCCCAATATTTTGGGTACGTAGCCGGTGATTTCGTTGAGCAGATTGGTCAGGGGGGCCGAAGCTGAAGTCAACTTCAACTGATCTAAGAAACCGATGATGGCAAAGATAAAGATAATCCAGAAGACTGCACTCCCCGCCCATTTTTCGACCGGCAGGGATTCGCCATCTTCCCGAGAGCCGCCGACCCAATTGGCCAGTCGGTTGTCGAGGTCGGTTTTTTTCAGCAAATTTTTGGTGACTGAGCCGGCAAACAGGGCGATTAACCAGCCGATGATGAGAATCCCGAGGGCGATTCCCAAATCGACGAGGGACGTCCCTTGGAAACCCAAAGTGCGGGTCAAGTCGCTGATCGGATCGCCGGTCGTTGTCTCCTGAGCCAAGCTCAAATGAGAGAGGGTCGGTATTTCAATTCCCACCGGCGGTGGGAGTATGCACCAAGTTTCAATCATAGTTTTCTGGGGTTGGTTCTTGACGTTTAGAATGTGGCGGGATGACAATCCCTTGACATCCCCCCCAGATAGAATTGCACTAGATTTCTAAAATTTCAATCCGAGTTTCTAAGGGGGGGGCGATCGCATTCACCGACTCCGAGGGTCAGATCCTCCACATTGACGAATCCTTTTGATCGGATTCAGGTGGGATCTCGGCTAGATGTCGGTATTTTTTAAGATACGAAATCGAAACCCTAGGGCATTCTCATGCTGGCGAGGTTTCTAGCGTCCAGATGAGGTGTTAGCCTATCTGGCATATAACATCTGCATATAGCTTGAAGGTAGTGATGTCATCTCGTCAAGTTTTTGAACAATTCATTCAGATCCGAGCCGGCGCGACGACGGTGGAGCGCTGCATCACCGATCGCGAACTGATGCACCGGTGGCTCAACCCCGCTCTCCGCTGCGATCCGGTGGGAAAATGGAGTACCGACGTGGGGGCGCGATCCCGGTTTGTCATTCAGATTCCGATCGTCCAACCCACCCTGGAAAGTGTGGTTGTGGAGCGGGAGCCCGGGTTGATCGTGTGGGGATTTGAGGGATTTTTCCGGGGGCGCGATCGCTGGGAATGCCAACCCGAACCCGAGGGAACCCGCCTGGTGAACCGATTCGAGTTCGAGATCCCCAACCCCCTGATCGCCTTCGGATTCAACCGGTTTGCCGCCCCCTGGACGAAGGCTGACATGGAAGCCCAGTTGCGACGACTCAAGCGGGTGGCGGAAGAATTGCAGGGGATGCGATCATGAACGGTACCCCCGGGGCGATCGCTTGCCATCGCCCCGGGGGAATGTCCGTTCGTGATTGCGATCGCTTACTGACAAATCAGTTCCCGGATTTCAGGCTGAGCCCGCAAAAACTCGATCGCCTGTTCTCCGAAATCAACGATGTCATTGTAGATGCCGATCAACGTGCTGACATTCACCGTAATCACGTCAATGCCCTGGAATCCGCCGATCACCTCCAAGAACGTCAATCGGCCATCTCGGGTGGTGGCCCGAAATGCAGCCAATACGTCGTCGGCAATATCGTCAACTTCACTCCCCGCCTCAATGAACAGACTGAACGCCCCCACCGCCAGCCGACCGTAACTCGAATCGAGCAGCGTATTCACGATATCAGGAGGAACGTTGAAGCCGAAATTGAGAGCTTGGCGGAAATCGGAAATTTGCGCCTCATTGAGTTCGGCCAGGGTAAATAGCGATCGCAGTTGGCTCGATTCTTCTCCAGTTTCGGCAAAGGTTTCTAGATCCTGAAATTCCAAAGAAATACTCGCCGGTCCGTAGATTAATCTCAGTTCTTCAATCGCCGGTGCCGGACGGCTACCGAAGATAGTCAGACTCGCGACAATTGCCAAAACCGCGACCAAACTTAAGGAAATATACTGGGAAACCCCCCGAGTCAAAAGACCAAAGGGATTGCCAAGCCTCGATCGCCAATTTTCAAACGAAAAATTCATATGTTCGTTCCTCACATCAAAGAATTAATCTGAGTCGTCCTCAACCGATGATCTATACGTCTATCAGACTTGTTCAAGAGTTCCCCGAACCGTCTCAGATACAAAGATTCAAATATCCGAGTCCATCCGATCGAGCAACTGCCGAATTATACCAGCATCCCGAGCGGTTGGAAGTCGGTCGAGATAATCTTGCAAATCCCGGCGGGCTTCGGTCCGGCGGCCGAGTTGATAGCAGAGGATACCGCGATCGCGCCGTTGAGTGATGGCATCGGGATATAACAGCAACATCTGCTCCACGACCTGGAGAGCCGCCTCCAACGTCCCGCCATTCATATAAATCACCTTCAGATTTTGCAGCATCCGCCCCAAAAAGCGGCGGTTGTCCACCGGATTCAGAAATTCCGGTTGCAATTTCACCGGCTGTCCGTAAACCTGGGACAGTCGCGCCTCGCAATCTTGGGGAAATAAAATCTCCCCCCCCTCGAAGACATCGACATAGATCCCCGCATCCTCGAACTCCGGCCGGATCAAGAAATGTCCCGGCATCCCGATCCCCACCATCGGAAAATCGACCCGTCTGGCCACTTCCAGATACACCAAAGACAGCGCGATCGGAATTCCCGTGCGGCGATCGATAACCCGATTCAAAAAACTATTCTCCGGGTCGTAATACTGGGTGCGGTTCCCCCGAAATCCCAAATCTTCAAACAGATAGCGGTTGATCGTCCGAATGACCCGCAGGGGATATCGCGATTCCGGAAGTCGCTCGGACACCTCCGTCGCCATCGTATCCAGGGCGTTGAGATAGGCATCCACCTCGAAAGGGGGCTGATATTCCTGGGCCATGTAAAGGGCGGCTTTTGCCAGGTCGATCTGCCCGTCAGGCTGGCTGACTTCCCGGTGAAAATGCTGTTTGGCCAGAGACCCATCCATCGCGTTCAATTCAAAGCGCCAGCCGATCGGTTCAATGATTGTCAATCCCCTGTTCAATACTGCGGTTGGGGTTCATCATTTCATCTGGCCCCGAATCTCGCATCACTCTCAAGGAAGGATTTCTAAATTAGAATCCTACCACGTCTGGCCCGAGGAGGTGAGATCTGTCCCGCCCGAGTCCCTAAATTCCGTGACTTTTGCCGATCACCCAGTGGCGGCGGAAAAAGCGGGACAGTGAGGATTCGTCCAACCGCAGGAAGATGGGGCGGCCGTGGGGGCAGGTGCGGGGGTGGCGGGTTCGCACCCAGCGATCGAGCAGACCCTGCATTTCAGCCAGATCCAGGGGCGTGCCGTTGCGGATGGCGGTGCGGCAGGCGGTGGCCACCTGGGCCGACTGCAAGTCGCCACCCGAACTGAGTTCCAGGAGGGCGTCGGCGCAGTCGTCCCGCCGCGCCAGAGGTTCCGGGGCGCTGCGGACGGCCCACAGCCCCTCCCCGAAGGGATCGACCTCCAGATCGAGGCGGTCGAGTTGTTCCAACTGGGAGGAACAGAGGTTTTGCAGGATGATAGGGGAGTCGAGGGGGACGAGTTGCCAACGATCGCACAATTCCTCGTAAATCACCCGTTCGTGGGCGATGTGCTGTTCCACCAACCATAACCCGTCCGGGTGTTCGCAGACGATGTAGGTGTTGTGGACCTGGGCGAGAGCCCGCAATTTGAGGACGGCGAGTCCGCCCCCGTCCTCCACCGTGTCCGGGGGGGTGGGGCGGGTGCGATAATTTCCCCCGCCCTCGGATACCCGCAAGAATTTTTCCATCCGCGTTTCGTCCCCCGCGAGGGTGTCCGGGTTCAAGTGCAACGTCCGTTCGATCGCCGCGCGGATTTGTTCCTGCCAGTGTTCGAGGTGGTGCAGGTAAATTTCCGCCTTGGCGGGGTGGCGGTTCCAGTCGATGAAGGCGGGGTGAATGTGTAAATGGACGAAACAGACCGGGTAGCGATCGCGGGGACAGGTGCGGGCAAAGGCCGATAGCAGCGTCGGTTCCAACTCCGGCGATCGCACCATCCGCCCATTCACCGCCACTTTGATCCAGTCGGGGCGGCGGCGGTGACAGCGATCGGGCAGTCCCACGGTGACATCTAATTCCATCGGGATGCTATCATCCCATTTCCCATGGGATTCCTCCCGGGGCGGTTCAGCTAACTGGACTTTCAAATATTGCAGATCTCCGACCCGCACCCCTTTGATAAATTTGGGGAGGATCTCGCGGGCGCTGGTTCCCGGCCCGAACTGCAGCCAGGGGCGATCGTTTTGGTGGACTTGCCAGGTGACGCGGGGGTGGCACAAAGCGATCGCCTGCAACATCAGTTGCACCCCCCGCAGTTGTTGGGACGGACTCGGGAGGGCCTGACGGCGGGTTTCCCACGGGCCGAACAGGTTCGATACCGTCACCACCGTACCGGGCGCGATCGCGGCATCTTCGACGGTCTGGGGTTCTCCCTGGCGATCGTACACCACCCGCCACCCGCCACCCTCTGCGGAGGGCACGCGGGGGCGGCTGAGAATTTCCAGGTCGGACAACTGGGCGAGGCTGTGGAGGGCTTCCCCCCGGAATCCCAAACTGGAAATTTTGGAGAGATCGGCGATATCGGCAATTTTGCTGGTGCTGTGGGGCATCGCCGCCCGTTCCAAGTCGGGCAAGTCCAAACCAATGCCGTTGTCCGCCACCCGCACCCGCCACTGTCCCGGCCACAGGTAGACGGAAATTCGGGTCGCTCCGGCATCTAACGCATTTTCCACCAATTCCCGCACGACTGCCGCGAGGGAGTCGATCACTTCGCTGGCGGCAATCAGGTTGACCACATCCTCGGGTAAGGTCCGGATCGAATTCAAGGCTGGGAACAATTGGGGTGAGCGGTGCAGTTGGGAATTTGAATACACAAATTAGTCAGGCTGATTCTATAATTAATTTTAGCACATTTTGGGATTGATCGTCGTCCGCGAATGGCGCGATCGCATTCATAAAAAAAATATTTGAAATTCAGAAAAAAATCGATGAAAATTTTAAAGTGACATCGGGTTTCCAAGTTTTTAAATTCGCCGGACGGGAGTTCGGGGAACCGGGCAAAGGTAAAAAAAGCCGAGACTGGAGAGGAGAGCATCGATGGATTCACAGTCCATGTTTGACGACAACTTCAAGCCCCGTGGAAACAACTGATCCCCATGGAACTCAGTGTCCAAGGCCGAGACACCGATAGAGAAGCAGTCCGAGCTTATCAAAAAGACCATTTCGGAAGACATACGAGCAGGAATTGTCTGTTAGAACTCCTTCCCCTTCCTTCCCCATCATTGAGACATACGCACACCCTTGGCGATCGCACCCCCATCGGGACAAGAAACCTCATTTCTTATCCCTCATTTCTAGTCACTCCTAAGCGTCTGGTTTCTTAACTTCACAATTATAGCAACGAGCGCTCACGTGGTTACAGTTGAAATGGGGTCAGAAATTTTCAAACCCTTATAGAAAAGCCGTT
>NZ_JAYFER010000499.1:0-2841 GCF_055795065.1 Lyngbya sp. CCY1209 | reverse complement strand
TGGGTATTGATATTCGTGTCTCCGTAGACATCAAAATTGATGTAATCGTTTTCAAAAAAGGTATATCCGTAGTATCCGTATCCGCCAACGACGTTGGATTCTTCGGAAACATTGGCGATATGATTGAGGTCGGAAATATTCATGGTTTCTCTCCAGAGAATTGAGTGAAATAGGTTTTGTTTCTGTTCTGAATCTAATTTAATTTGAAAACCATTTACCGTGTTGCCAATGTGGCAGAAATCGGATTTTTTTGAAAAATATCACACGCACAAGAGTAATCACTAATGTTGCCAGATCGGCATTGATTTTCATTTTTTTAATGGCAGATTTACAAATGGCGATCGCCCGAACTCGAATTCAGCCAATTCCAAAAAAAAATCCCCGCCGCAGCAGAGAGAATTGGTTAAATCCGATCGCGAGTTGTAATTAGAGAGGCAGTTCACCAGATGGAATGCAACCAATTGCCAGCACCGCTCGCCCCCTTCCCTCCGGCGACGCGAGCCTCCTTGCGGCCGACATTTTCACAATAGCCCAAATCTTTAATTTTAGTGGACTTGTCGCGATCGCTCTTTTGCCCCCCACAATTTCGGTTAGCCTTGAGCAGCCGGTTGTAAGTCCGATAGGGAATGTAGTGCAGCGGATTGTAACCGGCAAAGGAAAGAATCAAAACGCAAGCCCAAGAATATTTTCCCGCCAAGATGGCGTCGATCACTTCGTTGAATTGTGCTTCAGTCATGGTTTTGTTGAGATTGCTAGAACGGTTAGAATTGAAAGTCATAACACCTGATTCCTAAAATACAATTGATTTACAGTTCCAAACCCTGTTTTTGAATTTTGCGGATCGGGTCGAGGAACAGATCCACAATCCGGCGCTGCCGGATGACGATACTCGCCGTGGCCGTCTGACCGGGTTTAAATTCGATCTGTTCCCCATCGTCCACGACAAAATCCCGTTCCAGAACGATTTCCACCTTGTAGACGGCTTGACCCTCTTGAACGGGTTTCGTATCGGGGGAAATCGAAGTCACCGTCCCCTCGATCACGCCGTATTCCTGATAGGGATAGGCGTCAAACTTGATCTTAGCCGGCATCCCCGTCTCCAAAAAGCCGGCTTCTCGTTCCGGCAGGCTGGCGGAGAGCACCAACGGCGCGTCCTCCGGCGTAATTTCCGCGAAGGTCTGCCCCGGTTGCAGCACTTCCCCGAAGTTGGCGACGTTGAGGGAAGAAACCGTGCCGTCGATGGGGGCGTACAGAAACCGTTGCTGCAGCTTGGTTTCGGCGCTGGCGATCAAATTTTGAGTGTCGGCAATTTCGGCATCGAGCTGGGTGAGTTTCAGTTCGAGCTGCTGAATTTTTTCCTGGGTTTGCAGGACACTCGCCTCGGCCTCGGCCCGCTGGCGCTCCAACTCGGCGTCCAGCCGCGCCGCGTCGGTTCGGAGCTGTTGGAGTTCCCCCTGGGATTGGGTGAGGCGGCGTTCGGAGTCCCGCAATCTCTCCTCGGCCTGGAACACCTGTTCCTCGCTGCCGGTTTGCTCCTGCATTTGGGCCTGGACGATCGCCCGCTCTCGGTCCCGGAGGGATTGTTCAGCCTGGAACATCACCTCCTGGGAGAGCGCCCCGGCCTCCACCAGGGGACTGAGCCGCTCCACCCGCTCGGCCGCCGCCGCCTCGTCGGCCCGCAGTTTTTCGAGCAGTTCGTCGGTGCGGGTGTCGAGGGGTTGCAAGTTCTCCAGACGGCTCTGGCCGGCTTGCCGGTTCAACTCGAGTTGGGCGATGAGCTGCCGGGTGGCGGCCATCTGGCTGTCGATGCGATCGCGCTCCGCCTGTCGGGCCTGCATTTGGGCCTCGGCGATGGAGGCCCGGGTCTGGGCTTCCAAGTGGGTGCGGTCGAGCAGTTGTTGCTGTTGGGAGCGTTCGAGTTGCAGGGATTGCAACCGCTGTTGTAACCGCTCCACCTCCCCCGCGGCCATTTGGGTGTCCAGTTCCGCGATCGCCTCCCCGACTTTCACCGCCTCTCCCTCTTCCACGGCGATACGGACAACCTTACCCGACTCCACCGGATGCACCTTGTAGACATCCCCCTGGGGAATCAATTCTCCCCGGGCCTCCCCCACCTCGTCGATGGTGCCGAAATAGGACCAGGTTCCGAAGGCCGCGCAGAAGGCGAGTCCCCCCATCATCAACCGGGCTGGAAGGGAAGAGGGCGGGCGATCGAGGAGAGATTGGAGCGCCGGCGACCAATCCCCCGGCTCGGGTGCCGGTTTTTTCGGCTTGGCGACGGCCGGATGTTGAAATGAAGGGGCGATCGGCAGCGACCCCGCCACACCCCCGCGCAACTGGTGGGGGTTGTCCAACTCTTCCGGAGGAAGATCTAAATCTCGGTAGATCTCATCCCCGTGTCGGCCGTTTAAATCGGTCTTTTGAGGGATGTGCATTTGATCGAATTGATGGGTATTTTTCCATTTCATAAAACGAGACCAATAATCGCGATCGTAAATATGACTTGACGTGCGAGAGCGGTCATTTAAAGCTGGATAAATTTTAAAAAAGACAGATCCAAGAATTGAATTCTGGCAGTGGATCGCAGGACACCTGTATTATTCTCGGCTTTCCTTAATATGTTAGATCGAACTCTGTCGTCACGACTGCCAATTTGGCACTTTTTTCATGAACTTTTGTTAAACCAATAAAAAGTTCGTGATTTAGAGGGAGAAATCAAAGCAGATTTAGAGCAACGAGCGCTCACGTGGTTACAGTTGAAATTGGGTCAGAAATTTTCAAACCCTTATAGAAAAGCCGTTTCAGTTTCCGACTCCCTAATACCGACTGCCGAGGACCGCG
>NZ_JAYFER010000498.1:0-39760 GCF_055795065.1 Lyngbya sp. CCY1209 | reverse complement strand
CAGCGGAAGTGCCAGTGCGATCGCATCTTCCAACGAGGCGGAAACGGAAGCTACAGCCACTGCCGGAGATGCGGAAATGGACAGTTCGGATACCGCCGAAACCGATAATTCTGCCGGCGAAGCAGACGAGAGCCCGGCGGAACCCGTCATCACCGAACCCCAAATGGGTACGGATGGAAATGACGTTCTTGAAGGCGATCGCACAGACAATGAATTTTCCGCCCTCGAAGGGAGCGATACCGTCTCCGGCGGGGACGGAAATGACACCCTCAACGGCAACGCCGGCAACGATACCGTCGATGGCGGGGATGGCAACGATAGCCTGCTGGGTGGACAGGGAGATGATGTCCTGCTGGGAATGGCAGGTGACGATGTTCTCCGGGGAGACAAAGGGGCGGATGTTTTGAGTGGTGGGGACGGTGCGGATACCTTTATTTTGGCACCCGAAAACGGCCCCGATTTGGTGGTAGACTTTGATGCAAGTGAAGGCGATCGCATCGGTTTGGGTGGCGGACTGACGGTAGAGGATGTCAGCCTGGAGGCGATCGTATTTGAGGGCTTGGATGCCACCTCCGTCCTCGACGCCGACGGTTCCGTTCTGGCGGTGGTTTTGGGAGGCGTGAATGCGGACGATCTCGCGGCGGTTTCAGAAGAAACTGTCGCCATACCCCGCGACGATATCCCCTCGACGGGCGAGGCGGTTTCGGGAAGTGAAGTTTCCGACGAAATTTTGGGCACTGCCGGGGGCGAGAGTCTCTCGGGTTTTGAGGGGGACGATCGCATTTTCGGCGAGGCGGGAGACGACATCCTCACCGGCAACGCCGGCAACGATACCGTCGATGGCGGGGACGGCAACGACAGCCTGCAAGGCGGACAGGGAAATGATATCCTGCTGGGAATGGCGGGCGACGATATCCTCTGGGGCGACAAGGGGGCGGACGTTTTGAGTGGTGGGGACGGTGCGGATACCTTTATTTTGGCGCCCGAAAACGGCCCCGATTTGGTGGTAGACTTTGATGCAACCGAAGGCGATCGCATCGGTTTGGGCGGCGGACTGACTCCGGAGGATATCACCCTCGAAACCAATGACTTTAATGGGGATGGTATCGGTGACACTTACGTTCTCAATACCGATGCCTCGGTTCTCGCCGTCGTTTTGGGGACGGTTAACAGTCAGCTCCCCGACCTGACACACATCGACTTTTTCACTTGATTGAAAATAGACAAACGTTGTAAACTTTAGCCTAATTACGTGATAATGATTCCAATGACTGACTCTTTCAGGGCTTCCGTCGATCTACACGAGATTGCAGACTTCCTCAAGCGTGAATTGAAGATGAAGGAAGTGTGCAATCAAATATTTTATCAGAAGTTAGTTGAGAGAGCTAGTCAGGAGAGAAATATTACGGTGACGGAAGATGACATTCAGGCTGAAGCCGATCGCCAGCGGCTGGCGTTGCGGTTGGAAAAGGCGTCGGACACCCTGGCTTGGCTGGCTGATCAGATGATTTCCCCCGACGATTGGGAAGCCGGAATCCGCGATCGCATCCTCGCCCAAAAACTCTCCGAAGCCCTATTTGGTTCCGAAGTCGAAAAGTATTTCGCCCAAAACCGCCTGGAATTCGAGCGGATTCTACTCTATCAAATTGTCGTCCCTTACGAACGGCTGGCTCGGGAATTGTTGTACCAAATTGAGGAAGAAGAAATCAGCTTCTATCACGCCGCCCACCTCTACGATATCGACGACCGCAGGCGGACGATGTGTGGCTACGAAGGCAAACTCGGACGGACGAATTTGCCCCCTCAAATCGCGGCGGTGGTTTTCGGCGCGACCCCGGGCGAACTCCTCGGCCCGATTGCTACAGAGCAGGGATATCACCTCCTGAAAGTCGAGGAGTTTATCCCCGCCGAACTCACCCCCGAGTGTCGCCAAGAAATTCTCCAGAGAATGTTCAAAAACTGGCTCGCCAGCGAACTCAACTACGCCCTCAGCAACGCCAGTCTTTGAGCAATTATCCGGTCAGTTAGCGAGATTTCTTTTTGAGAGCGATCGCACTCCCGAACCCGCTCAGGAGCAACAGGGCGATCGTGCCGGACGGTTCGGGGGCCTTGACCATGACTTGATTGGTTTTGACTTCCAGCAATGTCAGATAAGTCGCGTCCTCAAAGGTGTACGAAAAATTCCCCGCCACCTCGGCTAAGGCATATTCTTCAAACCCGCCAAATGAGGTATTGAGAGTCTGAGCCAGATTGAAAGAATCGCTGGCGTCAACCGTCAGAAAATCCTCGGAACCCGCCGTATTCAACCCGCCGGAAATATTCAAGAATCCGAAATGGGTTTCGGGGCGGCTGCTGTCAAACAGATAAAAGGCGATGTTTCCCAAGGCGTTTGCCGCCTCTTTGGGGCTGGTGTCGATGCTCGTCCCCAGTCCCAGAAATGAGCGAAAGTCAAAGGAAAATGTTTCTCCCGCTCCCAGGTAAAAATTGCGGGCGATTACTGCAGCCGTACTCTGGGCAACTCCCAGATATTCCGAACCCTCTCCGAAGGCACTAGAAGAGGAATAATTGCCCGCTACGGTTGGAAAACAAATCTCGGGAAGACAAGGGGGGTTGGTGATAACGGCATCGGCATCGGCGATCGCCGTTACCGAGCCGCCGCTGGAAAATGTAAATGTGTCGGTTTCCGCCAGGGTCGAAACGGACTCCGGTCTGTGGCTGAAATTATCAATTTCAACGACTCCGGTCGAGTTCGCAAATGTCGCCGCCCCGGCCGGTTTGACTTCCCATCCGGGAGCGTTGAAGAGAGCGACAGACAGGGTTGAAAATGCGATCAAAATATTGGCTTTGGGGAAATTCATGGCAAATTTATAGTGAGTCAAATCGACGCTAAATATCCAGAGCAAATAGAGATTTATTTCTTCTCTCTACTCACCCATGTTATTGAATTATCACCTAGAAAAAAAGGTCGTTATTTAAAGAGTGTCGAGTTTTCGATAAAACTTTTGTAAAAACAATTAAAATTATGGATTGATAAACTTAAAACATATCACGAATTGGAGGTCGGTGTTTGATAAGATTCGGTAAAAAAGGGTCTGGAAATGTAAATTTATGATGAACGAACCGGCGATCGCAACCGTTAAAATCCGGTTTACCCCCCTTAAAATCATCCAGAAATTGACGTATAAAATCCCTCGGAGTCTCGGAAACACCGCATTCGGCTATCTTTTTTGAGGGGTGTATTTGACCGGATTTGCCGTAGAGTTGGGTGTGATCGGTGGGGTGTTGGGTGTAGGGAAAACCCGCGAAAAATCGGATGCCCGTCGCGGGCATCCGACCGAGAGCCGATGGCGAGATCAATTGAACGGCTGCATCTCGGCATTCAACCCGTACTGTCGCAGTTGTCGCAGCAATTGATCCGCCCGATAGCGATCGCGGAACGCCCCCGCCTGGATCACCGACCGGCCGTCCACCACCGTTTGGAACGCCTCGGGAACCAGCGATCGCACCCGTTGCAGAACCGGATTGCCCGCATCGAGTACCACGACGCGGTAACGCAACCCCATCAGAGCCGCCGTCACCGGCGCCAGGGAAGGCCGGGAACTCGAAGCCGGGAGATCCGCCGCCACCGCGCTGGGAAGCTGGCCCCCGCCGCTGCCGATGGGAATGTTGCCGCCCGGAACCGGCAGGATATCTCCCGAGGGCGAAACCGCCGGAGGTGCGGCCGTGATGGTCGATTGAGTTTGGGGAGGGGGCACCGGAATCGAAGTCGAAGTCGCTTCCGAGGGGGGGCGGTCAAAAATCGCCCGATTCAACAGGGACAACAGCAGGGAACCCGTCGAAGATCGGGAAGGGGACTCGGCCGGCGGCGGGGAGGCGGGGGCCGCCGCCCGGGGAGTTTCCGGCGGGGGGACCGGGATCGGGATCGCCTCCGAGGCGGTGGGGGTCGGGGGTTGGGCGGCGATCGGTGCGCTGTCGCGGATCGGTGCGCTATCGCGAACCGCCTCCGGAGAAACGTCCGACTCCGGCAGGTAAACCGGCAGCGAAGCCGCCTCGTTGAGGGGAGAAATGGCGGCGGGGTCGTTGGTTTCCCCCTGGGGCCGTCTCAGGAGTCCGGTGGCGATGGCGGAGGGTTCAGCCGGTGCCCGGTAGGTCCCCCCCACATCCAGCAATCCGGCGATCTGGGTCGTCGCCAACTCGTTGCCGTAGGCCTGCAGGGTGAGTCCCTCCGTGCCGTTGTTGACGTCGTAGCGGCCGTTGTTGCGGATCACATTCTGCCCCGGTTCTTGCGACGTCCCCAGATCCGGGAGCGATCGCGCGATCGCCACGATCCCGTCCCGTTGATTCTGCTCGATATAATTATTTCGCAACACCGGGCGAGCACTGGCCTGGATCACCACCCCGTCCCGATTGTAAATAATCCGATTTCCCACCACGAACGGCGCCGACTTTTGGGCGATATTGATGCCGAACCCGGTATTTTGAAACTCGTTGTCGCGGATTTCCGGCCTAGCCGAACCGAAGACGGTGATGCCGTTGGCGCCATTGTCGGCGAAGCGATTGTCCTGGATCAGGGGAGCCCCCGCCCCCACCACCGAGATCCCGTCGTGGAGATTGCCGGTAAACGTGTTGTTGGAAACAACCATCGACGTCGATTCGATCCACAACCCGTAACCGCGATCGTTGGGATTCGTCACCGTCACCCCGCTCAACCGGGCGGCGTTGGCGCCCAAAATCGCGATGCTCTGGGTGGCGAAGGTGCGGCTCGTGAACGGCCCGCCCCCGGAAATGACGATATTGGCCCCCCGATTTTGGGGGTCGCCCTGCACCGTGACATTGGGTTTGAGCATCAGCGGAAACACCTCCCCCGTCTGGGCGCTGTAGGTGCCCGGCGCCAGTACGATCGCGGTGTTGGGCCGGGCCCTTTGCAGCGCTTGGGTTATCGTCCTCAGCGGTGAAGCTTGGGTGCCGTTTCCGGAATCGTTCCCCGTCGAAGAACTGACGTAAATGACGCTCATCGAATCGGCGACGGTGGGGGCGGCCTGGGCCACGGGAAAGGGAGACGGGGGGAGCGCCCGGACTGCGGCGCTCATCCCCAGCAGACTCAAACTGGCGAGGGCCGCGGCGGGGAGCAGGTGTCCCCAGGCGATCGCCGGGGACGGTTTCAGGCCGGCGCAATTGTCAGAAGGCGTTGACGAGGGTGAGTTCAAGGGGCGGTTCGAGTCACCGGCGGGAGGCGGCGGGGCCTTTGAGAACTCCCGGACGGTGGGGGGTTGACAGTTGCGGGGGGATGTTGAACTCACGGCTGTACTCCGACAAACTGTTACATTTTCGTTGAGTTTTCAAACGGTTGTCGTCAAGTATGCCTCATTCTGGCCCCGCCTGATTTTCGATCCTGTTAAGAATTCTTAAGCCCGCTTCCCCAAAGGCCGCAAAAAATCTGGTATAGTAACCTGCGGCAATTTTTTCTCGGGCAACAATCGACGGCTTTACCGGAGTTGAGGGAGTTTTGATGGGCGATCTAAACAGTGGCAACAAACTGGCACAGCCGGCGCTGTATCGGATTCTCGACGCGAATTTGGATCGGGCGCGGGAGGGTATCCGGACAATCGAGGAGTGGTGTCGCTTCGGGTTGGACCACTCCGACATGGCCCGGGAGTGCAAGGAACTGCGGCAGGAACTCGCCCAGTGGCATGGAAACGAATTGCGGATGTCCCGGGATACCGTCGCGGATGTGGGCACGGAGTTGAGCCACCCCCGGGAGGAGAGCCGGGAGGGATTGGAACAGGTGCTGCAAGCTAATTTCTGCCGGGTGGAAGAGGCCCTGCGGGTTTTGGAAGAATACGGCAAGGTGTACCACCCGGAGATGGGGGCAGCGGTGAAACAGATGCGCTACCGGGTGTATACCTTGGAGAGCAATTTGTTGGCTTATGGACGCCATCAGAAGCTGCAAACCGCCCGCCTGTACCTGGTGACGTCCCCGAACGATCGCCTGTTTTCCGTGGTGGAGGCAGCCTTGCAGGGGGGGTTGACAATTGTTCAATATCGGGATAAGGAGTCCGATGACGCCCTGCGCCTGGACAACGCCCAAAAGTTGTGCCAGCTTTGCCGCCGCTACGATGCCCTATTTTTGGTCAACGATCGCGTCGATATTGCCATCGCCGTGAATGCCGACGGGGTGCATCTGGGACAGCAGGACCTCCCCATCGCCGTTGCCAAACAGCTTCTCGGACCCCAGCACATCGTGGGGCGATCGACGACGAACCCCGAGGAAATGAAACGGGCGATCGCCGAGGGGGCGGACTATATCGGCGTCGGTCCGGTGTACGCCACTCCCACCAAAGTGGACAAGCCGGCGGCGGGTTTGGACTACGTCCGCCACGCCACTCGCAATGCCTCGATACCCTGGTTTGCGATCGGCGGCATCAACATGAATAATTTTGATGATGTCCTACTCGCGGGCGCCGAACGGGTGGCGGTGGTGCGGGCCCTGATGCACGCGGAACAGCCGACCCTGGTGACGCAGTATTTTCTCTCCCAATTTACCCGGATCAAAACCTTGCGCGATCGTAAAATTCTCTCCTAAAATCCCCCGATGAAACGGCCCCCCCAAGTCGGTCAGGGAGGCTGAGAGGTCAAGAATTGATTCCCGAGCGGTTCAGGTATAGCAGTGCGCGATCGTGTCGTTACAAGCTCTAGAAATGGGAGTAGGGAGTCGGTCGTAGGGAGTAGGGATTGACAATTCTCACCCGTCCGGCGTGTAACTAGGCCAGCGATCGTTGCTATCAAACTCCATTCAGGTTGACATCGAAGAAGATTGGGCCGGCGGCGATATAACCATCAATGACCGAACCCAATCGGCAATTCGGATTCGGTTTGTCATAGTCGGAGAGGTAATTCTTGTCAGGTTAGAGTCAATTTTTATTGAGTCAAAGTTAATTTTTGTCACGGCACGGCTCGAACCCATTCTCGGGTGTGGTATCTTTAATCTTAACCGGGTGCGACAAAGGTGTTGTTACTCTCTATCAGTGCAGTGAAACAAGAAAACAGTCGATACTCTTTTCCCGATGCCCTCGAATGCATCCAGAAAAAAGTTTATTTGAACCAAAAAATCAAGTTAAACCTCCAACAACAAAGGATATTAGAAGCCGTATGGAATAACTTTTCCTACGACGATATCGCCAATTCCTTGCACTTGAGTCCGGGACATACGAGAAACGTTTCATCCTCCCTGTGGAAGCTGCTCTCGGAAGTTTTTGAGTATAAAATAAACAAATCTCATTTTCGCGAACTGATGCTTTGTTTACTGGAAAATGGAAAATTTCAGCTCATGGCATCGGTGGATTTAGAGGATGACGACCAAAGCTGTTGCGGGACAATTTTAATCATAGACGATCGCATCGACAATTTAAAAACCCTGTCCCGACTTTTAAAAAAAAATGGCTATCAAGTTCGCAGCGCCACCGGCGGAGAGGATGCCCTATTGTACCTGGAACGAAATATACCCGATCTGATTTTGTTAGATATTTTGATGCCGAATATGAACGGATATGAAGTCTGTGAAAAAATCAAGAAAAATCCCGTCACTAAGGGGATTCCGATTATTTTCATCAGCGCGATTCAAGAAGAAATTGACAAGGTAAAAGCGTTCAGATTGGGGGGCAGCGACTACGTTTCCAAACCGTTCCAATCCCACGAAGTTTTGGCGCGAGTCTCCTACCAGGTCAAACTCAAAAAGCAGCAGGAAGCCTGGGAACAGGAAATCCAAGACCATCAGCAGACGATCGAAATGCTGTATCAGTCCCGACTGATCTTGTCGAGTGTCCTCCACCAGACTCGCTACGGAATCGCGGCGTTTGAGGCGGTGCGGAACTCCCTCGATGGGGAAATTGTCGATTTTCGGTGTTTGCTGGCTAACCCGGCGTTTCGGCGATGCTTTGAGATGGGCAAAAACCAGCCCATCTACGATGAAGAATGCAGCCATTGGTTTGCCCGACTCGATGTCGATGTGATTCAACCTTTCATTGAAGTCGTGAAAACCGGCAAGCCCTTTCAGAAGAAGGTCGAATTTCAGGAAAAATCCTATCAAATGACGGTACAAAAACTGGGGGACGGCATCAATTTGACGCTGCAACCGTTGCCGCGGGGTGTGGGGGCGGTTCGCGAACCGCCCCCACAGCAGATGTAGCTATCCGGCAATTTTCAACAATTCGACATCGAAAATCAGGGTGGCGTTGGGGGGAATCACGCCGCCGGCGCCGCGGGCACCGTAGCCCAAATCCGGGGGGATGATGAGTTTCCGGCGTCCCCCCACTTGCATGGAGGCGACACCCTCATCCCAGCCTTTGATGACTTGGCCGACCCCGATTTTAAAGGAAAACGGCCGGTTGCGATCGCGGGAACTGTCGAATTTCGTCCCGTCTTCGAGGGTCCCGGTGTAGTGGACCACAACGGTTTGACCCCGTTGGGGACTCGCACCGTCTCCCGCCTCGATTTCGACGTACTGGAGGCCGGAATCGGTGGTAATCGTGTTTTCTTCTGTATTAGCCATATTTTGAGCGATCGTTACGTTTTCGGAGGGCGCCACGCCTCGGGAGAGTAGGGGATTGGGGTCAACTTTCCGCTCCTGAATGGGGGTCACGGTTTCGGTTGTCACCGGCGACCCGGCATTCGAGGCGTTCGCTTCCTGTCCAGAATAGGCGATCTGAGCAATAATGAGAACAATCGAGCAGACCGCGATCACTCCAAAACTGATCAAAATTTCTCGCACCTTCACATCCTCCTCTGTCCGGAATTGACCTTTTCTCATCTTGAAAGTCTACCCGATTTTGCACCAGTATTTCATCAAATCGAATCGAATCGATCGCTTCTCCCCCCCGTTTTAGGGGGGATTGGGAGGACGTTTTCATCAAGATGGACTCAAGGTTGCCAGGGCTTTTTCGACCGCATCACAGGCCCGGTCAACCTCCGCTTCATTGACAATTAACGGGGGCACGAACCGCACCACTTTCGGGCCGGCGGGGACCAGCAACACCCCTTGAGCGATCGCCGCATTCACCACTTCAATGGAAGTCAGTTCAACATCGGCCCTCAATTCCATGCCATTGATCAAACCCCAACCCCGCACTTCGGCAACTAAACTGGGATACTGAGTCGCGATCGCCTCCAGTCGGTTCCGCAACTGTTCCCCCCGTTTCTGCACGTTTTCCAGCAGGTTTTCCCGTTCCAGGGTCTGACACACCGCCAACGCCACCCCGCAGGCGAAGGGGTTCCCGCCGAAGGTGCTGGCGTGGTTTCCGGGTTCAAACACGTCGCAGGAGGACTTGCACAGCAGGGCCCCGATGGGGATGCCGCCGCCGAGTCCCTTGGCGGAGGTGAAAATATCCGGTTCGATACCCAGATTTTCGTACCCCCACCATTTGCCGCTGCGTCCCATTCCGACCTGAACTTCGTCGAGGATCAGCAGGATGCCCTTTTCGTCGCAGATCTGGCGAATTTTTTGGAAATACTCGCGATCGCCCGGACGGACGCCGCCCTCGCCCTGCAGGGCTTCCAGCAGAATTGCAGCCACCCGCCGCCCGTCTTTGTCGATTTCCGCGATCGTCGTTTCCAGGGCGGCTAGGTCGTTGTAGGGGGCGTAAACGAAGCCGGGAACCAGGGGGCTGAAACCCTTTTGGTATTTGGGCTGTCCGGTGGCGGTGATGGTCGCCAGGGTGCGTCCGTGGAAGCTGGCGTGGGCGGTGACGATGACCGGATCTTCGATATTGAGGCGATCGTGGGCGTACTTGCGGGCTAACTTGATCGCCCCTTCGTTGGCTTCGGCGCCGGAGTTGCAGAAAAAGACGCGATCGCCGGCCGAATGTTGCGTCAGCCACGCCGCTAACTCGCCCTGTTCGGGGATGTAGTAGAGGTTGGAGACGTGGTGCAGTTTTTGAATTTGCCGCGTCACCGCTTCAATTAAGGCCGGGTGGGCGTGTCCGAGGGTGCAGGTGGCGATTCCCGCCACGAAGTCGAGATATTCCCGCCCCTCCGTATCCCACACCCGAGAGCCTTCCCCCCGTTCGAGGGCGATGGGAAACCGCCCGTAGGTGGTCATGACGTTGGCATCGAAGCGATCGATACTGAATGGGGTCCCAGTTTTTGTTAATGTTTCCGGACTCACGAATGGCTCCTTATAATTTGCTGCTGATCCTCGATTTTACGGGAAAATTCCCTGTCGCTGGGGGCGATCGCATCGCGATGGGCTTCACGGAGTCAGGATTTGATGACATCGGCGGGGGGATGTCTGTCGGGGAAGATCGTCTCATGATGCCGACAAACAGCCCGCGATCGCTTCGTAAAGATTCCCCAGCAACTCCTCAAAGGTATCGCCTTGGGTGGCACATCCGGGAAGGGCGGGAACCTCGACCCAAAATCCACCTTCTTCTGCTTCATGAATGACAACTTTTAGTTTCATTTAAATTTACCCCTTAAATCTCCAACTTTTTCTTTAAATTGACAGTATCGCTCACTTTTAGATCCGATTCGATGGACGGGGAGGTTTCGGTGTCCAAAACCTCCCAATCTTCTGCGGAAACGGCCGGTTAAAAGGAGGCTTCATAGCGCAGGACTGTGCCTTGAAGGGGGGAAGGTTCGGATTTTTCAGAAAAATCGAATAACTGATTGAGCTGTTCGACAAGTGATTTTTGTTCGGCTTCGGGGAGTGAACGAATGACTTGAATGATGGAGTCAACTAATTGAGTGTTCATGGTAAATTTTAGATTGTAGGGGCGCAAGGCTTGCGCCCAGATTTTCAATGATTTAATGTCGTACTTCACCCGAGGGAGACAGGCCAGATTTGACAATCTCGATGTTGCGATCGCCCATCATTTCCTCAAACAACGCCGTCGGCAGAACTTCCTCGACGGGCAAAACTCCGGGCTTTTGCAGGCGATTTTCTAACATCAACTGGGCGATCGTCCCCGTACCGATGCCGGCAATAACTGCGGTATTATCGTGGACGACGGTGGAGCAGAATTGGGCGGGTTTTCCGTTTTTTTTGCCGCTGACGTGCGATCGCACCGCCACGCCGATGCCGCTGAAATTGTCCGTCACTTCGGTCATTTGATAGCTGACGTGGGAGAGGAATTCGATCACGTTGGGATTTTGCAGCCAACTCGCCGGCCACCAGTGGGCGACGCTCCAGGTGAGGTGATTGTAAAAGTCGGGTGCCGTGCCGAATTTGGTGATCACAGTTTTGACGGGAAACGATTCCGCCAGGGTGAAACATTCGGGCATATCGAACCAGTAAACTCCCGTTTTTCCGTAGGGTTTGGGAAATTCGATTGTTTCGCGATCGCTGTAGGGTTTGACGGTCTGCCACTGGCCGTCCAGCCACACTTCAAAGGGTTTTTGCAGCCCCAAAAAGGTGGTTCGCATCACCGTCAACCCCGCCCCGCCGGAGCCGCCGACGACATAACTGAGGTGGATGGTGTCCGCCTCGTCCAACTGTTCCACACCCTGCCGCACCAGACTGTTGGAAATGCCCGGAAAAATGCCGCTATTCACAATAGCCGTCACCCCCGCTTCCTTCGCCGCCTCGCACCGCTCCAAAATCCGGCGGGTGAAGCTGCGGTTGTCGCTGACGTCGATATAATTGACCCGTTCGGCGATGCAGTGTTCCAGAACGGCGGTGTCCCGGTAGTGAAACGGACCGGCACAGTGCACCACCAAATCCGACTCGGCGATTGCAGTTCGCAACTTATCGCGATCGCCCAAATCTAAGGATAAATAGCGAAAATCCCCCGATCGCCCCGTGCTGCCGTTGCGTCCGGTGACGGTAATTTCCGCCGATGCGTGTTGAGTCAGATCCCGGGCGACACTGCTACCGATGCGGCCCTGGCCCCCGAGAATCAAAACCCGTGCATTCATAATCTGTCGTTTCGTGTGGATGTGCGATCGTTCCCCAGTTTATCGCAAGTCTAATCGGTTATTTGACTTTTGACTTTCCCCACACCCTACACCCTACACCCTACACCCGTCGCGCAGCGACAGTTTATCACGCCGGATTCCCCGAAACCCCCCCCGGGCGGTAAGCTAAGAGATTGAAATCGATAGGGTGAATTTTATGCGATCGCGAATTTTTCCCGCTCTCCTGGCGTCCGTCGTCATCGGGTTCCTCGGTTGGCTGTGGGCTCCCCCCGCCTGGGCGATGATTCAGGTCGAATTATTCGATCTCGGCTACAAAGACTGTCCGGCGGAACTCTCCGAAGGCATGGTTTCCAGCGGTTCCATCCAAGACGCCAACTGTTTCATCGTCACCGGAAAGGCCAAAAACACCTCTGGCAAAACCGTCGTCGATGCCGACATCTTCGGACGCATCTACGACGCCAACGATAACCGCGTCATGCAGAACCGCACCCGCCTCGGCAGCATCGACGTGGTGCCCCCGGGGGTGAGCGACTTTGAACTGAGGATTTCCGTGCCCGCCGCCCTCAAAACCCCCCTGAAACTCGAACAGTTCAAGGCTTCCGGCTTCACGGGCCGCATCGGACGTTAGTCGGGAATAGGGAATCGGGAATCGGGAATCGGGAATCGGGAATCGGGAATCGGGAATAGGGAATTAGTATTTTTCATTTTTCATTTTTCATTTTCCCTACTCCCCACACCCCAACTCTCACAGGTTAGGGCTAGAAAGCCCCGTCGCTGTCTTCGCGGGGATTGGTTACCCACTCAACTCCAAGTGACAGACGCAGGGTTTCTCCTCTAGCCACAGTTCTCCGACTTGTTTGAGTGCCAGGATGACCGGTTTGAGTTCCCGGCCTTTATCGGTGAGGGAATATTCGACGTGGGGGGGGATTTCGGGGTAAACCGTCCGGATTAATAAACCGTAGCGCTCTAACTGTCTCAATCGGATAGTTAGGGTTTTTGTGCTGATCCCCGGCAGGGCTTCGAGCAATTCGTGGGTTCTCAAATCGCTTCGGAAGAGTTCTCGCAGGATTTGGATCGACCATTTGCTGCCGATGATCTCCAGAATAAATTGTATCGGACAGGTGATCTCCCGGCAACGATCGCGGCTTAATGAAGTGGGCGATTCGTTACGTTTCTTAACTTTCATCGGGCGTTCCTCATGTTCTTAATCTTTTTTAAGAATAACCCATACTCCAGAGAAATCGCCAATTTTTTCGCCCGGTAACTGTGGGCGACGGCCGGGGGATATGGCCGTTTATGAGAAAAACAATACAATAAAAGTACAGTCAAAGAAAACACAAGCTCGAACGTAAGTCCGGACGATAAATATTGAAAAACCGGCTTTATGTCACGACAAAAAGCCGGGGATCAACGGCAATATCATTTTCTGGACTCAGTAAAATAGGGAGAAATGGGCGATCGCGGTACGGAACCGGTCTGCCCCTGTTTCTCATAAAACCGATAAAAACTGCGCCGTCATCCCGTTGGCGGCAACTTTAATTTGGAGTTTTTTACCCCATGTTGAAACTATCCACCCAAAAAAAAGCGCCGGTTAACAAGTCCAAATCCCTCGTTTTGTGGTTCGAGGAAGTCGGACTCGCAGACCTGCCCTTGGTGGGCGGTAAAAATGCCTCCCTGGGCGAAATGATCCGGCAACTGCGACCCCGGGGCATCGAAGTCCCCCAGGGGTTCGCCATCACCGCCGAGGCTTACCGTCGCTTTATCGAATACGCCGATTTGGAAACCCGCCTGCGGGAGTTGTTCGCCGATCTCGATGTGGAAGATATCAAAAACCTCCGCTGCCACGGACTCGAAGCCCGATCGCTGATCGCCAATACCCTCTTGCCCCCCGACCTGGAAGAAGCGATCGCCCTCGCCTACCAACAATTGTGCGATCGCTACGGCGGCGAAACCGATGTGGCGGTGCGATCGTCCGCCACCGCCGAAGATCTCCCCGACGCCAGCTTCGCCGGACAGCAGGAAACCTACCTGAATATCCGCGGCTTGAAAGCGGTCCTGCAGGCAACCCGCAAGTGTTTCGCTTCCCTGTTCACCGATCGCGCCATCTCCTACCGGACGTTAAAAGGATTCGATCATTTCGACGTCGCCCTCTCCATCGGCGTCCAGAAAATGGTGCGATCGGACCTGGCCACCTCCGGCGTGATGTTCTCCATCGACACGGAAACCGGCTTCAAAAACGCGGTTCTGATCACCGCCGCCTACGGTTTGGGGGAAACGGTGGTCCAGGGGGCCGTCAACCCGGACGAGTACAAAGTTTTCAAACCCACCCTGCGGGAAGGATTCCGCCCGATTTTGGAAAAGCGCCTCGGGTCCAAGGCGATGAAGATGATCTATGATCGCACCCACTCCACCCGCACCGTCCCCGTCCCGGAAGCCCAGCAGCGACAATTCGCCCTCAGCGACAATGAAATCCTGAAACTGGCGCGGTGGGCCCTGGCGATCGAGGACCACTATTCCCAAATTCGCGGCGGCTATTCCCCGATGGATATCGAGTGGGCGAAAGATGGACAAACGGGGGAATTGTTCGTGGTCCAGGCCCGCCCGGAGACGGTGGAATCTCAAAAGTGCGATCGCGTCCTGCGACAGTATCACATCCACGGCGGCGGTGAGGTGTTGGCGGAAGGTCGGGCCGTTGGCGATCGCGTCGGACAGGGCAAGGCGCGAGTTATTTTAAACGTGCAGCGGATCGACGAATTCCGACCCGGTGAAGTGCTCGTCACCCAAAAAACCGATCCGGATTGGGAACCGATCATGAAAAAGGCTTCGGCGATTATTACCAATTCCGGGGGGCGGACTTGTCACGCGGCAATTATTGCCCGAGAAATGGGAATTCCGGCAATTGTAGGATGCGGAAATGCGACGGATGCGGTGCGATCGGGTCAGGAGGTGACGGTTTCCTGTGCCGAGGGGGAAACGGGCAAGGTTTACGAGGGTTTGATTCCGTTTGCGATCGCGGAAACGGTACTCGATGACCTCCCCAAAACCCGGACACAAATTTTGATGAATGTGGGCAACCCGGAAGAGGCGTTTCGTCTGGCTTCTGTTCCCTGCGACGGCGTGGGGTTGGCGCGGCTGGAATTTATCATCGCCAACCATATCAAAGTTCATCCCCTGGCGTTAATTCATTTTGACGACATTGAAGATGAGGCGGCGCGGCGGGAAATCGAACGGCTGACGGCGGGATTTGAGCAAAAACCGGATTATTTTGTGGACAAACTCGCCCACGGCATCGGCACGATCGCGGCCGCGTTTTATCCCAATCCCGTGGTGGTGCGGATGAGCGATTTCAAGAGTAACGAATACGCCAATTTGTTGGGCGGTCGGCAATTTGAACCCGAGGAAGAAAACCCGATGATCGGGTGGCGGGGGGCATCTCGCTATACGGATTCCAAATATCGGGCGGCGTTCGCGTTGGAATGTCGGGCTCTGAAGCGAGTTCGGGACGAGATGGGACTGGCGAACGTGATTCCGATGATTCCGTTCTGTCGCACGCCAGAGGAGGGGCGAAACGTGTTGGCGGAGATGGAAAAACACGGTTTGAAACGGGGGGAAAATAGCTTGCAAGTTTATGTGATGTGCGAGTTGCCCAGTAACGTTTTGTTGGCGGACGAGTTTTGCCAGGTGTTCGACGGCTTCTCCATCGGATCGAACGATTTAACCCAATTGACGTTGGGATTGGATCGGGATTCTGGCTTGGTGGCGCACATTTTCGACGAACGAGATGAGGCGGTGAAACGGATGGTAAAATGGGCGATCGCGGCGGCGAAAAAACACGGCCGAAAAATCGGAATTTGCGGTCAGGCGCCGAGCGATTATCCGGAGTTCGCCCGCTTCTTGGTGGAGGCTGGAATTGATTCGATCAGCCTGAATCCGGATTCGGTTTTGAAGACGCGGTTGGATGTGGCGAAAATGGAGGAATGAAGGATTTCGTGGGGAGGAAGAAACCGGGTTTCTAGAAAGGTGTTGGGTTCTCCACCGAGATATTGGTAGAAACCCGGTTTCTAGATCGAGTTACGTTATCTGTTGGGAGGAAGAAACCGGGTTTCTAGAAAGATATTGATTTCTCCATCGAGATATTGGTAGAAACCCGGTTTCTAGATCTAGCAACCGAATTTTGAAAGATGTGGTGTAAGTCAGTCCGGCGATCGCCGGATCTGATAGATGACTGCTTTGGCGGTGTTTGCCGAAGCAGTTTTTTTTGCTATCTTATCCTGGGGAGATTATACCAGATGGTGCGATCGCTGGGTCACAAGTGGTCAAAGCTCGTCGGTTCTGCTATACTCGTGGAATGGTTCTCATCGTTATTGAGGGGTTGAGCCGAATCGCACCGTGGAACCCATCCTGACCGCTAAGATTGTCGAATTCAAGCTGGATTTGTCGGCCGAGCAACAAGCCCCGATCGACGACTGGCTCGATTTGGCAAACTGGATTTGGAACCGGGGTTTGGCATTGCTCAACTGGCACGACTACTGGCGTATGCGCCAGCAATGTCGCTACCTGCCGAAGCTCGATCGCAAAAAAGATCCCGATGTTGCAGTCGATCCCGAAGTCCTGAGACGGTGGAAATTTGTGGAGTGGGAAAAAGTCGCCCTCGCCCCCCTGCGATCGCAGTTCAACGAAATCGAGGTGGCTGTCACCAACAAAAAAGGCAACCTCAAACGCGATCGCAAAGGCAACCTCAAACTCGACAAGAAAAAACACTGGTTGCTCTGTGCGAACCGCACCACGGTAAAGCGCGTCAGCATCAACGACTATCCGGGCTACAATAACTATCACGTCGAAGTCTTTGGGACGATCAAAATCTATTCGGGAATTCCGAACCTCAGATCGGGTTGCTTCATCGAGGAACGCCAGACCAAAAAGGGAGTTCGGCATTATCTCCACACGCCGGAGATCGATCCGGTCAAGCTTCACTGGATAAAGGAACCGCCTTTTGATTACGAGGGGATCAATCCCGAATACGCCCTGTCCAGGTTGTTTTCAAAAGAGGCGATTGCCGGAGATGAAAAAGTTCCCGATCCGATCAAAGCGAGATTTGAGACAATTCACGGGAAGCTTGTCGCCGGCCTTCTCAAACGATTGGGCGGTGCTTGGCAGGAATACCGAACGGGCAAACGGGGTAAGCCCCGATTTAAAAATCGCAACAGCGAAGTGATTCGCAGTCTGACCGACTTTAATGCCGCAATTCGGGAACCAAAGACCGAGGAAGACAAAGCCCGCATCAAGTCCGACCGAGAAGCCTGGAACGCCCGACGGAAGGAGTTGAAAGAACGGGGGGAACCGGATATTGGGAAATATAAGGAGCCGAAAAAAAAGCTGATCGATTCCACCTGGAAAACAAAACTCGACCAGGTGCGGATTCCCAAATTGGGCTGGGTACAGGTCAAAGGCCTTCCCGAACGGTGGGGCGATCGCCACATCGCCAACGGTCGGATATTGCGGGAATCGTCTGGGTATTACCTGCAACTGACGGGGGAGTTTGAGGTCAATTTAAAAGGTGTGAATCTCAAGCGATCGAGTGACGATCTCCGTGCTGTCGGACTCGATGCCGGGGTTGTGAGTTTGTTCACGGACGATTCCGGACGGCAGATATTGCCCCGCACCGATCGCCTCAAGGATGAAAGCTTGCCCGAACGGGCGATTCGGCAAATTCGGCGGCGCGATCGCGAAAACAAGCGGTTGAAGCGGCTGCAAAACCAGTTAGATCGTCGCGAACCCAAAAAGGGAGAAAAGCCTTCCAACAATTACCGAAAAACTCACAAAGCTTTTCAGCGAATTCACGAAAAGCAGCGCCGTCGGGGGCGGGCCAGCGATCATAAAATAACGACGCGATTGGTTCGCCAATACGACGGGATTGCCTGCGAAGACCTCAACCTGCAAAATATGACCGCCGCTTCTAAAACGAACCTGACGGAAGACGGAAAAACCTACGCCAAAAATCGCAAAGCCCAGAAAGCGGGGTTGAACCGGGCGATCCTCCGCAACACCCACGGGCGCCGGGTTGAAATGTTGAAGTCCAAAGCGAAAGATATCAACGACGCGGCGATCGCGATGGGGTTGATCGACCCCGAAGATTGTAAGCGGGAAGTTGTCAAGGTTCCGGCCCACCACACCAGCCAGGAATGTCGAGTTTGCGGCTATACTGACAAAGCAAACCGACCCAACCAGGCGACGTTCCGCTGTCAGCAGTGCGGACACGCCGAACACGCGGACATCAACGCGGCCCGAAATATTCTCAACCGAGCCTTCCGACCCGCCACGCCGGAAGGACGGGGTAAAACAGCCTTCGCAAGAAGCTACCGCTCTTGGGAGTGGGAAGTTAAGCCTGTTCGGGGAGAAATCCCCGCATTCGATGGAGACGCGCCATCGGGAGAGTCCCCAATGGGGACGATGAGACAGGAAGCTGCACCATCGACCGTTCCCCTCGATGGCGATCGCGACAGCACCAAAGCCCGTGACATGGCAAACAATCTGGGGGACACCCATCAAAAATCCAAATTGCGAAATTCTCAAAAATCCAATTGCGCGGAGAAGGAGGTGTTGGGCGACGAGACCCAAAAAAAATTGACTCAATCCCTTACCCCATCGGGGATAGACCTATCTTTGCCCTCGGGCGAGCGTCGCGCAAATCCTGAAACGCTCTCCAGGCAGTCAATTGAGCCGAATTCTCAGAAGCGATCGCGGCGACAACGATCCCCGAAACGCAAATCTGAGGAGAGGCCCGCGCAAACGCTCGACGGAATCCAGTTACAGATTCCGTTTGAATGAGGGGCCGTCGCAATCGTTTTTGAGGGGTTTAGGAGATTGCAAGTTTGAAATATTTGGGCCGGGTGCGCGGCGCCCGAAAGTCGCAATCGTTTTTGAGGGGTTTAGGAGATTGCAAGATCGTCCCGACTCGCGGACTCTACGCCAAGGCGCGTCGCAATCGTTTTTGAGGGGTTTAGGAGATTGCAAGGAAACTCGATGTAAGCGGTTTCAATTCTCGCACCGTCGCAATCGTTTTTGAGGGGTTTAGGAGATTGCAAGCTGGATGACGAAATGGATGAATTGGCGAAAAGTGATCGTCGCAATCGTTTTTGAGGGGTTTAGGAGATTGCAAGTGTAATGCCTCTGGAGATTGACGATGCGGGAATGTCGCAATCGTTTTTGAGGGGTTTAGGAGATTGCAAGACCTCCAATCCCCGCTTTTCCAATGCACCTGAAATGCGGGTCGCAATCGTTTTTGAGGGGTTTAGGAGATTGCAAGGGGTTAATCCCAACATTCCAAAAACCCGTAGAAAGTCGCAATCGTTTTTGAGGGGTTTAGGAGATTGCAAGCCCTCCAGGCACATGATCAGGGGCTCGGAACGGCTAGTCGCAATCGTTTTTGAGGGGTTTAGGAGATTGCAAGCAAAGTTCTCGCCTCCCCCTCGACGGCTTCGAGCGTCGCAATCGTTTTTGAGGGGTTTAGGAGATTGCAAGATGGGCAAGTTCCCGAACTGGACTTTATAAAGGCGTCGCAATCGTTTTTGAGGGGTTTAGGAGATTGCAAGCTTCCCTTCAGGTAATCCCGGCACCGCTCGGCGAGTCGCAATCGTTTTTGAGGGGTTTAGGAGATTGCAAGAACAGGAACATCACAACAATTGTAAATCCGACCAAGTCGCAATCGTTTTTGAGGGGTTTAGGAGATTGCAAGCGCGAAAGCCGCCAGGTCGATCGGCGGATGATTTTGAGTCGCAATCGTTTTTGAGGGGTTTAGGAGATTGCAAGGTCTTCGGAATAGTAGAACCCCTCCGAGAACGCCTCGAGTCGCAATCGTTTTTGAGGGGTTTAGGAGATTGCAAGTATTCTCCCTTGTAACTGGCTAACCAGTTCAGTATCGGGTCGCAATCGTTTTTGAGGGGTTTAGGAGATTGCAAGCAAGAGCGGTACGACGCGATCGCCGCCGAAAACGCCGAGTCGCAATCGTTTTTGAGGGGTTTAGGAGATTGCAAGACCCCGGATGAATGGGCGACTCTCTCGGATGAAGGTCGCAATCGTTTTTGAGGGGTTTAGGAGATTGCAAGTCCAAAGAGTAAGTGGCAAGATGCCCCCGAAACCGCATCGCAATCGTTTTTGAGGGGTTTAGGGTATTGCAAGGCGACACCCCATTATTTCAAAATAAACTCAACTGGCGATCGCGGCAAATTTCAACTTGATGACAACTCCCACTTTCCACAAATTTAAGAATACAGCGGGCGACATATTCCGCCAACTTCACCGGAACCGCATTGCCGATCATTTGTTCCAAATCCGATTTGCCGCCCTCGAATTTGAAGGTTTTCGGGAAGGTTTGAATGTAACTGCGTTCGATTGTCGTCAGCGGCCGCAAATTCTCGTCGATATCGCAGGGATCTCCCGGATGTTTTTTGTAGGTTTTCGGGACGGGACGGTTCACCCCCCGCACCGTCGGGCTGGGTTCGTGAATGCTGAAAACCCCCCGCCTTTTATAACTTCTCGGGTGGCGATAAAAATACTCGATTCCCAAGCTGTCCCCCAAATACTCGAATACCGTCATGGGTTCGGACGACTGATTTTTTATCAAATACTCGCTCAAATCTCCGTCGTTGCCACCCAGTTGACCGATTAAAAAATATCTTTTTCTCGCCTGCGGAACGCCGCAATAACTCGCGTTCAAAACCGAAGATGTCAGGCCGTAGCCGCTTTTTTTGAAGAGTGCGATCGCACTTTCCAAAACCTGACTTTTGGCAATTCTCGTCACATTTTCCATGACAAACCAGCTCGGCTTGACATGGGTGACAATCTCTGCAAAACTTAAGGTTAGATTCGCTCGACCCAGACTCTCATCCCGCTTCCCCGCGCTGGAAAAGTCTTGGCAGGGGGGGCCGCCAATGATTATATCCGGTTGTAATTCGGCAATGAGATCTCGGGCTTCTGTCGCCGCCAGATCGATTTCGGTGATGGGATGTTTGAAATTTTGTCGATAAACCGCGATCGCCGGTTTCCAACAGTCAAAGGCGGACAGAATCTCAAATCCCGCATTTTGAAATCCCAGGGACAACCCCCCGCAACCCGAAAATAAATCAACCGTTCTCATTTTCAAAATCAACAAATCCGAGCCATCATATATTATAGCGTTCGATATGATTTATGGACTCAATAAATGAGCCGGTCAACCCATTGAAGTGCGATCGCCGCATCGGCTTGTTATCATCAAAAATTTTGCTGTTCGACACACTGCATACAATTGCCGCGATCGCAATATTTTCCGAGGTTCAAAACCGCCGATCGCGATCGGCTCAAACAGGATGCGGCAATTGGCCCGATTTGACCCGTCAGATGTGACCGCCCGTCGATGTCGCAAAAATAGCACAAAATTCGTTAAAATGGCAAAATTTTATCAAAATTTTATCTTGTGGTCGCGGATTCGTTGAGAGACTTGCTTTATTGATGTCGAGCGTGTAGAGTATTGAAGTGCCTTTTAAAAGGGGACAGCAATTCAATGAAAACTTCAATCAATCTCTAGTTACAGACAACTCAATGCAATTACAAGCTGATTCTCCGACTGCGGGGAGTTCTCACCCCAAGAATAAGGAGCTGCCCTTCACGCTCCAAGATTTGAAAGCCGCAATTCCCCCCGATTGTTTTGAACCCTCCGCAGGCCGTTCCCTGGCCTACTTTTTTTTAGATGTGGGTCTGATTGCGGGGTTTTACGCGATCGCCGCCTACCTAGATAGCTGGTGGTTTTACCCGATTTTCTGGCTCATCCAGGGGACGCTTTTCTGGTCCCTATTTGTCGTCGGGCACGATTGCGGACACGGTTCGTTTTCCAAATCCAAACGGTTGAATAACCTGATCGGACACCTGAGCCACACCCCCCTGTTGGTTCCCTACCACGCTTGGCGGATCAGCCACCGCACCCACCACGCCAACACCGGCAATATCGACACCGATGAAAGCTGGTATCCGGTGATAGAAAGCGACTACAATCAGATGCTTTGGTACGAAAAGCTTGTTCGCTTTTATCTGATGCTGTTTGCCTATCCCATCTATCTTTTCGTCCGTTCCCCCCGTCGGGAAGGGTCGCATTTTTTACCCAGCAGCCCCCTGTTTCGCCCGTCGGAAAAATGGGATGTGATAACCAGTACGGTTTGCTGGGTTGCATTTGCGGGATTTTTGGTCTTTTTAACCGTCCAATACGGCGGGCTATTTTTCCTTAAATTCTACCTGGTTCCCTACCTCATTTTTGTCATATGGCTGGATCTCGTCACCTTTTTACACCACACGGAAGATGACATTCCTTGGTATCGGGGCGATGACTGGTACTTCCTCAAAGGGGCATTATCAACCATCGATCGCGACTACGGTTTCATCAACCCCATCCACCACAATATCGGCACCCACGTCGTCCACCATATTTTCCTGAGTATTCCCCACTATCACCTACTCCGAGCCAACGAAGCCATCAAGCCCGTTCTCGGAGATTATTATCGCATCTCCAAAGAACCGATTTGGAAGGCGTTTTGGAAGTCTTATTTGTCTTGTCACTTCGTCCCCGATAGCGGCTCCGGCGTCTACTACCGATCGCAGTTCAATCCGGGATACGATGTGACGGTCGGGGAAAAAGATTCTCAATCGAGGTAGAATAAAAAGGCAGTCAACCGCGATCGCCAATCGATGTCAGGGTTTCCGCCACCTCTCACCCAACCCCAATCTCTCGAACAGTGTCTGAAACAGTATTTTGGATACGACACCTTCCGCCCGGGACAGCGGGAGATTATCGAACAGGTGTTGCAGAAACGGGATACATTGATAATCATGCCCACGGGGGGTGGAAAGTCCCTCTGTTTCCAGCTTCCCGCCCTGCTCAAACCGGGGGTGACGGTGGTGGTTTCGCCCTTAATCGCCCTGATGCAAGATCAGGTGGAAGCCCTGCAAGATAACGGCATCGGGGCGACATTTCTCAACAGCACCCTGTCCCCCCACGGCGTCCGCCAGCGGGTGTCCGCGATTCTCGAAGGCAAAATTAAACTGCTTTATGTCGCCCCGGAGCGGCTTTTATCTCCCCAGTTTCTCGAATTTCTCGATCGCATCGATGCGGAACTGGGGATTTCTGCATTTGCGATCGATGAAGCCCATTGTGTCTCCGAGTGGGGGCACGATTTTCGCCCCGAATATCGACAATTAAAACAGGTGCGATCGCGCTATCCCCACGTCCCCGCGATGGCGCTCACCGCCACCGCCACGGAACGGGTGAGACGCGACATCGTCAAACAACTCGCCCTCCAAAAACCATACGTCCACGTCGCCAGTTTTTACCGCTCCAACCTTTACTATCAAGTCATCCCGAAAGAAAAGCACCGCTTCACCCAACTGTTAAATTTGATGCGATCGCTCGACGGTTCGGGCATCATCTATTGTTCCAGTCGAAAGCGGGTGGAGGAAGTGGCGTTTAAACTGCAAAAAGAAAACATTCCCGCCCTCCCCTACCATGCCGGAATGGAAGACTACGAACGCATCGAAAATCAAACCCGATTTATCCGGGATGACGTACAAATTATGGTGGCAACCGTCGCCTTCGGCATGGGCATCGACAAGCCAGATGTTCGGTTTGTCATTCACTACGATTTACCCAAAAGCTTGGAAAGTTATTATCAGGAGTCCGGGCGGGCGGGGCGGGACGGGGAAGCGGCGCAATGTCTGCTGTTATTCAGCTACGGCGATGTCAAAACCATCGAATATTTGATCGAGCAAAAACCCGACGAGGACGAACGGCGGATCGCCCGCCAGCAGTTGCGACAGGTGCTCGATTATGCCGCCTCGACGGATTGCCGCCACCGCATCCAACTGCGCTATTTCGGCGAAGAATTCCCCGGAAATTGCGGCCAGTGCGACAACTGCCGCCACCAGAAACCCCTCGAAGATTGGACGGTGGAGGCGATGAAATTTCTCTCCTGCGTGGCGCGATGTCAGGAACGATTCGGGATGAATTATATTATCGATGTATTGCGGGGTTCCAAGAGTAAAAAAGTCCTCGATCGCGGACACGACAAGCTTTCCACCTACGGCATCGGGCGGGATAAAACGGCGGACGATTGGAAATTGTTGGCGCGATCGCTGCTGCATCAAGGACTCTTAGATCAGACGACGGACGGCTATTCGATTTTGAAGTTAAATCGCCACAGTTGGGAGGTGATGAAAAAACAGCGGGAAGTGAAAGTCGCCGTGCCGCCGAAACCCCAACTGGAACAACAAAGCCGCTCGCTGGCGGCGGAGGTGGGAATGTTATTTGAACATCTCCGCAAACTCCGCAAAACAATTGCCGACGAAAAGCAAGTGCCGCCCTACGTCGTTTTCCCGGATTCCACCCTGCAATTGATGGCGCGGGAACGCCCCGCAAGCGAAGCCGATTTGTTGGAAATTTCGGGCGTCGGAACGCACAAACTGAGACAATATGGACGGCAGTTTTTGAGCGCCATCAACCAGTTCTGCGAGGAACAAGGACTGCCCCTCAAGTCCGCCCCCCCGAAGCAACAAACCATCTCGATTTGGGATACCCTTTCGGAGACGCTACTCAAGACGTTAGAACTGTACCAACAGGGGTTGAGCGTGGATGCGATCGCCGACGAACGGGGTTTGAAACCGAGTACGATTTACGGGCATTTAGCCGAATTGATCGCCCTGAATTACGGCGATATCGATGTCGATCGCCTGATATCTCCGGAACGCCAGCAGGTGATTTTGAATGCGATCGCAACTGTTGGAGATGACTCCCTCCGACAGATTTTTGAGTATTTGAAAGGAGATTATGATTACGGTGAAATTAAAATTATGTTGGCGATGTGGCGATCGCAGCGATCGTCGGAAATTGAGTTTTGAAACGGGCGATCGCCCCCGGCTCCCCTTGGTAAGGGGGGAGTTGGAAACTCGGAGACTTTGGGGGTTTCTGGGATTCTAGATTATTCTAACAACCAGTCAAAAATTGAACCCAAACTCAAACTCAAATCGCCGGCAAAATCGGGGACGGGAAGCAGTTGTTCCGCTTCGTCAAATACTTCCGGCTGTCGCCGGGGAAAATACACAAAAACCGTCCGTTCTTGGGGGTCGATTAACCAACCCATTTGACTTCCGTGACTGAGACAGTGTAAAATATTTTTTGTGACTTTGGTTTGACTCTGTTCGGGCGACATAATTTCGATTGTCCAGTCCGGTGCGATTAAAAAGCGATTGGAAATCTCGCCATTCGAGTCGCGGGGAATTCGATTCCACGTCCAAATTGAAACATCGGGAACGAGCGATCGCCCCCCGAACGTACAACGCAACTCCGAAAAAGCCCGGGCGATTTTCCGGGGCTTTAAAATGGCGTTGACAGTTGTCGAAAACTCGGTTTGAATCGTGCTATGCTTACCCTGCGGCATCGGTTTCTGAACAATATGACCATTAATATATTCCCCAGCGGGTTTGGTTTCTGGCAGCTTCAGAAACTCTTCTAAGGTGACGGATTTTGACGGAGATTGTACCATCGGGACTTCCTCCTGAAAATGGGCGATCGCTTATCCTGTAGTGTAGTTTAACATATTTTTGGGTTGTAAAATTATGAAAAAAAGAACGATAATTTTACGTTTTTATTGAACAATATGAAGACGGTTACTATGTCGGATAAGTACCTCAACTATTGCCAAATCACGCCGCGATCGAACACCCTGCCCTTCTTGTCAATTCCCGAAATAACGATGCGATCGCCGTAGACTTCATTCACCGCAAAACTGAGGCGTTCCGTGGCGTATTCCGTCCACTCCGATCGCCCCACCGGACGGCTTTTAGCCCCCGCACCGCAAATCAAATAAGTCGTCCCGTCGATGGGGCGGGTGCGTTCGTAATCGTGTTCGTGGCCGTTGATATACAGTTGCACGCCGTATTTTTTAAACAGGGGTGTCAGCTTTTTGATCCGCCCTTCATTCACCCCATATTTTCCGGAAGAATAAAGGGGGTGATGGCCGAAAACGACTTTCCACGGGGCGTCACTTTTTCGCAGTTCCGATCGCAGCCAGGTCAGTTGGGTTTCCCAGTCCGCTTCATTCGTCGTTTCCAGGGCGAAAAACTGCACGAAATCCCGGCGGAATGTGTAATACCGACCCGCCATGTTGAAGTGGGGATATTCGACTTGTCGATCGCCATTTTCGGTGCGGATGTCGTGGTTGCCAAGACAGGCATAAAATTTGACGCCCCGTCGCAATAACGGTTGGTAAGGTCGCTCGAAGACCTTGTTAATTTTCTCAATTTCGCCATTCCGATAAATATTATCTCCGGCCAGTAATACCAGATCGAAAGGGTGGCGTTTGTGATGGCGAACCATCGCCCGGGCGACGGCATATTGAGCGCGATCGCCGGTTCCCGTGTCGGCGACGGCGGCGAACCGGAACAGGGGCGGGGTGGCGGGGGTGAGTGCGTCGGCGGCGGCGATCGTTTCGGCCTCTGAAAACGGCTGTCGCGATCGCCACCAGCCTCGAAAACCTCCCCACCAACCGATCGCCCCTAAACTGGCGAGACTGGTGATCATCCAAAATTGACGGCGTTTCATTGAATTCTCAAAATCGACGAATTTCTACAGGACAAAATGGTAGAGTGGGGCTGGAATATGCCCCGTTTAACTTTAGCGCGTTTGCCCCGTCAGGGCGATTTTCAATGTCCCAGGATCGACCGACACCCCCCCAACCCCGCCCCGTCCGACGGCGACGGCGATCCGCCCGCAAATCCCGGGGGAGCCCGCTTCGCGACGCGGCGATCGCACTGCTGCGGCAACTCATCAAAACCTTGGAGGGGACGGTGGAACGGTTGGAAGCGGAACCCCAATTTCCCACCCGCCGGGGACTCTCGGGCTGGGTGTGGGGCGCGATTGCCTTGGCGGTGGCGGTGGGGCTGTTCATTTTCTTCTCCCCCAATCGCGTCGCCGAAGAAGTCGCCGAACCTCCCCCCACCGAGGAGATCCGGCCAGCCATTTCCACTCCGGAACCGGAACCGCCAGAACCCCCGGAAACTCCAGAAATTGTAGCAATTGAAGAACCCATTTCGGAACCGGAACCGGAACCGGAACCGGAAATCGTAGAAATGGAAGAACCCGTGCCGGAACCGGAACCGGAACCGGCAGAAATCCCGGAAATTGAAGAACCTGTCGCGGGACAAAAATCTGGGAATTTACCCGCAGAATTGACCGCCCCAAACTCTCCCGAACCGGTGGCTTTGATCGCCCCTCCGGCGGTCGCCCGACCCTATTTGAACGACTCGATCCGCGATCGCCTCGCCGAGTTTAGCGATCGCTACGGCGGCGATTTAATTCGAGCCGTCGATGCCAATTTTGCCGCCAGTTTGTTGCGGGTCGAGGTGGGCGAGGAATGGCACGAATTGGACGATAAGGATCAGAATCGCTTTGCAAATCAGCTTTTCAAAAAAGTGCGATCGCTCGATTTTACCCGCTTAGAAATTTGCGACAATGATGGCAAAATAATTGCCCGAAATCCCGTGGTCGGCTCGGAAATGATTCTTTGGAAGCGATGAACCCGTGACCGTCGGCGTTCCCGTTGCCGACTTCGGCCGTGGTATAACTACAATATCAAGTCGTTCTGTCAGGCTCGTATGTGTTACGAGTTCGGCCGGATTCTTCTCGCCGGATCGCGATCGCGACATCCGATTATACAATCCCCATCGAGTCGGTCACAGACCATGTTAATTCGCTTTTTTCAAAACAGTAGCGTCCAATTCTTACATCACGTTCCCCTGCGACGAGCCATCATTATTCCCTTCGTGCTTCAGATCTGCGCCACGGTCGGGATCACGGGATATCTGTCGTGGCGGAACGGTCAGCAAGCCGTCCTGGAGGTCGCCAACCAACTTCGCAACGAAGTGACCGCTCGCGTCACGATGCATCTGGATACTTTTCTGGAGCAACCTCACCTAATCGCCAAAATTATCGCCCAAGAAACCCGGGCGGGCGGACTCAATTTTGACGACATTCAAAATTCAGAATATTCCCTATTTCAGCTTTTGGATCTCTTCGATTCTGTCCACGCCACTTACATGGCAAATGAGGGAGGAAAATTTATTTATGTAAAACTGAATGAGGACGGTTCATTTCATTCGCAAATCGTGCGACAACCGCCCGAACGAAGGATCTATCAACTGACCCCGGAAGGCGAGCGCGGCCCCCAAATCGATCGCGATCGCTACGACCCGAGAATTCGACCCTGGTACACCAAAACCCTGGTATTGGAGCAACCCAATTGGAGCCAAATTTACCCATTTACCAACGGAGAACTCGGCCTCACCGCCTCCCGTCCCCTCTACGATCGCGACGGTCAATTCATGGGGATTGTGGGTGTGGATTTCGTCCTCGGTTTGATCGATAATTTTCTGCAAAGTATCCAGATCAGCCCCAACGCCGAAATTTTCATTCTCGAACCGTCCGGATTTTTAGTGGCAACTTCGACGGCGGAAAAACCCTTTTTTATCGACGAAAAAGGGGGGGAAAAACGCTTGAAAATTGCGGATAGTCAGAACCCAAAACTTCGAGCGATCGCGGATTATCTCCATCAAAATTTTGAGCATTTGAGCCAGATCGAAGAAACCTATCAAAGCGATTTCAAAATCGGCCGAGAACGGCAGTTCATCCAGGTCGTCCCGCACCGCGATCAATTCGGTTTAAATTGGCTGATCGTGGTAGCCATACCGGAGGCAGATTTTATGGGTCAAATTGACGCCAACGCCCGCACCACGCTGCTCCTCTGTCTGGTGGCGTTAGCCGTCACGATCGCGATCGGAGTTTTGACCGCCCGCTGGGTGACTCGGCCGCTTCTAAACCTCAACCAAGTCGCCCGAAAAATTGCCAGCGGACAGTGGAATCAAACGGTTCAAATTTCCCGCTGCGACGAAGTCGGAGAACTGGCTGAAACCTTCAATCAAATGGTCGCCCAACTGCGGCAATCGTTTAAAGAACTGGAAGCCCAACACGCCGAAACCCAAGGGTTAAATCGCCAACTTTTAGAGCGAGAATATTGGCTCAATCAATTTTTGGAAACCCTGCCAGTCGGCGTTTTAGTCTACAACAAAAACGGAAAAATTTCCTACGCAAACAAAACTTTAAAGCAACTTATAGGAAAGGCAGAAATACCGGAAGTTAACCCGGGAAAATTCGCCGAAGAAAATCAATTTTATATTGCCAATACGAATCAGATATACCCGGCGAAAGCCCTGCCCCTCGTCCGCGCCTTGAAAGGAAAAAGTATCCACGTTGAAAACTTGGAAATTCGCCGCGAAGATCGCACCATTCCCTGCTCGGTGATGGCGGCACCTATTTTCGACTGCGATGACGCGATCGCCTACGGAATTTGCGTGTTTGAAGACATCACCCAGCGCCGACAGGCGGAGAGGGAACGACAAAAGTTTACCGCCGAACTCCAACTCAAAAACGAAGCCCTCAAACGCTTGGATCAAATTAAAGATGAATTTCTCGCCAATACCTCCCACGAACTTCGCACCCCCCTCAACGGCATGATTGGTTTGGCGGAATCGATGCTGGCGGGGGTGGCTGGCCCCCTGACCGAAGTCCAGCACAAAAACCTGGTGATGATCGCCCACAGCGGCCACCGATTGTCAACCCTGGTCAACGATATTCTCGACTTTTCCAAACTGCGACACCGGACGATCGAACTGCAACAAAAACCCTTGGGACTGCGGGAGATGGTCGAAATTGTCGTCATTTTGAGCAAACCCTTGATTCGGCACAAGGAGATCCGAGTTTTTAATGAAATACCTGCGGATTTACCCGCCGTTTATGCCGACGAAAATCGCCTGCAACAAATTCTCTACAATTTAATTGGAAATGCCATCAAATTTACGGAGGCCGGGACGGTCAAAATCGCCGCCTCTGTCGCCGGAGGAGACGCGATCGCCGTGGCGGTTTCCGACACCGGTATCGGCATTCCCGAAGACAAGCGCGATCGCATTTTTGAATCCTTTGAACAGGGCGACGGTTCCACGGCGCGACAGTACGGCGGCACGGGTTTGGGGCTGGCCGTGACGAAACAGTTGGTGGAACTCCACCACGGTCAAATCTGGGTCGATTCCGTCCTCGGCGAGGGTTCCACCTTTACCTTCACCCTCCCCATTTCAGACGCCGATCCCCCCGTCACTGTCGAACCGGATTCGGTGTTAGTCAACCCGTCCGCGATCGTCAGTTTGGATGCCTTTATCGACCGTACAAAACCCGCTCATTTCATCCCCGAAATTTCCCCCAAAGAACCGGTCAATGAAGATGAAAATCAGTTCAAAATTTTGATCGTCGATGACGATCCGGTAAACCTACAGGTATTGGCGAATTATCTTTATTTAGAAAACTACGCCGTCACCCGGGCGAACAACGGGCCGGAAGCCCTGGAAATTTTGGAGGCCGGTTTCGTCCCCGACCTGATTTTAATGGACGTGATGATGCCCCGCATGACGGGTTATGAAGTCACCCAAAAAATTCGCGAAACCTGGCCCGCCCACCAACTGCCGATCGTGATGTTGACGGCAAAAAATCGCGTCTCAGATTTGGTGTTCGGCTTGGAAGTGGGGGCGAATGACTACCTTTCCAAACCTCTCAATAAAGACGAACTTTTGGCCCGCATAAAAACCCACATCCGCATCAAACAACTCCGCACCGAAAAAGCCCACATCCGCAAGACCTTCGGCCGCTACGTGACGGATGAAGTGGTCGCCAATTTGCTCGAAAGTGACGACCGCCTCAAACTCGGAGGCGAACGCCGCACCATCACGATTTTGACCTCGGATTTGCGCGGCTTCACGGCGACATCCGAACGCCTCCCCCCGGAAGAAGTGGTGAAAATTCTCAATTTCTATCTGTCCAAAATGGCCGACGTGATCACCGGCTACAACGGCACCATCGACGAGTTCATGGGGGACGGAATTTTGGTCTTATTCGGGGCACCGAAAGTGCGGGAAGACGACCCCCGGCGGGCGATCGCCTGTGCGGTGGCAATGCAGTTGGCGATGGATGCGGTCAACCGGCAGATGAAAGCCTGGGGATATCCCAATTTGGAAATGGGGATCGGGGTGAATACCGGCGAAGTGGTGGTCGGCAATATCGGCTCGGAAAAGCGCACCAAATACGGCGTGGTGGGCAAGCACGTCAATTTGGCCTACCGACTCGAATCCTACACCACCGGCGGACAAATTTTCATTTCTCAATCGACGTTGGATTCCGCCGGCGCGATCGCCCATATCGTCGGCGAAAAACACGTCCAGCCCAAAGGCGTCCAGCAGCCGATTCCGATTTACGAATTGGGCGGCGTGGGCGACCCTTACAACCTCTACTTGAAACGAGAAAAGGAGATTTTTGTTCCCCTCCCCAATCCCATCGCCCTGGACTATGTGATTTTGGAAGGAAAGCACGTCGGCAACAATATTTTCTCCGGTCAAATTGTGGAACTGTCGGCGCGGGAAGCCCAGGTTAAAACGCGCTCCGAGGATGACAATTGTCTGCCCCTACCCCTGACCAATATCAAGCTCAATTTCAGAGGATACGGCTGTTTGCAAGGCTCGGAAGATGTCTACGCCAAAGTGTTGGAACGCGAAGCAAAACCGGGGTATTTTTACATTCACTTCACGGCGAAGCCCCCGGAAGTTGATGCCGAGTTGACGGCCATTTACGAGAGGTTTGCAGAGGCTCTGCCCCGGTGAGAATAGAGCTGAGGGGGAATGCCATTCGCCCCTACTTTTCGGCCGGGAGGGTGAAGGCGATGGCGAGATATTCCCGGTAGCCGCAAATTCGATCGCCCCGAATTTCCAATGCGATCGCCACTTGGTTTTCGTAGGGGTTTCCCCACATTTTCCCCCGCGATCGCGCTTCAAAAATTACCGTCGTGTCGCCGCCGGAAATTCGTTCCTCGTTGAGGACGAGTCCCCCGGGGAAAACCTTCTCGGTGGCGTAGCGGAGAAATTCCCCCAATTTTTCCGGACCGTAATTCAATCCTTTGTAGGGTCCGGCGGGAAAGAAAAAAGTAAAGTCATCGGTTAGCATCTCCAAAAATGCCTCCCATTCCCCCGTCGCCAATCCATGTTTGAAGCGATCGAAGCCGAGTCGGGCGGTTTTTAAAGTTTCTGGAGAAGGAGATATCATGGTTTTTACCTGCCAGTTACGATTGCTATTATCCGATGGCGCAGCGCTATAATTCCCAAGCGGTGCTTGAGATCACGACGAACCGGCACTTCCGAGCAGGTAGAGGCTCAGTAACGTGCCGCTGTTCCACAAGCTGTGCAGCAACATTGGGGCGAGGAGGTTGCGCGATCGCGTGTAGACGAACCCCAACACCATTCCCAGCACGAATAACGGCAGCACTTCCGAAATACTCAAATGTACCGCGGCGAACAAAAGGCCGCTGGCCGCGATCGCACCCCACAGCGGCAAATAGCGAGTCAAAGAGGGCAGTAAAAACCCGCGAAACATCAGTTCCTCGAAAACGGGGGCAGCGATAGAAGCGGTCACGAAAAAGATCGCCAACGCCAGTCCGTCGCGGTTTTCCAAGGCGATGGGGAGGATGGGATTACTCCCCCCCCGTCCGTCCCACAATTGCTGATTGATCAGCGACACCAAAATCACCAACGGGAGGGCGACGCAATACCCGCCCAAACCCCAGAAAATCCAGTTATCCCGAAACTTGAACCGGAACCATCCTTCCGGGAGGGGAAAAAAGGGTTTCAGGGATAGATACAAAACCCCCACCCCGCCGCACACCAACAAAACGTAGGTGAGGAGGACGTAAAATGCCTGGAGTCTAGCATCCCCCGCCGGGGGCTTCAAACCGATAATTTGAAATAAAATCGGGATCGCCAATTGTCCGATCAGGAAAAATCCCAAGACGAAGACTTGCGCGATGGTTTCCCCATCCCAGGGAACCGACCATTCCACGTCCGAATTGGTGGCGAGAATGGCTTCTTTGCGGTTGATCAACCATTGAATTCCCAAAATAATTAGCAGGATAATTCCCGCCACCAATCCCAGTCCGGGAATGGCCGAAACGATCGCCAGTTTGTAGACAGCTTCTTCGGCGATTTCCTGTTCCCGGGCATTCAGTTCCGCCAGGGCTTCTTGGCGTTCCTGGAGGCTGTAAAGTCGAGCCAGGGTTTGGTAGCGGAACCAACCCTCCAAATTTTGCCGCAATATCGGCTCGGCATCCGGCAGCAACCGGGGCGGTTCGCTCCAGAGTCCCACCAACACCGGGGCGGTTTTTGCCGTCGCGGAAACTCCATTTTGAACCGGCAAAGATTTCCAAGTCGCGATCGCCTCCTCCGTCTTCCCCAATTCCGCCCGAATAATGCCGCTCCGCAACTTCAACTCGTCAAGGGACTGTTCCAGCTTTTGAACCGTGGCCGGCGGCGGGAGCTCCCTTGCTCGCACCCGTCGCCAATTCTCTTCGGTGGATGCGATCGCCGTCTGATATTGGTCGAGGGCGGCCCGCGTCGCATTTTCCCCGATAATATTGTCGCGCAGGGTCAGCAATTGTTCCCCTTCCCCCCGATCGGGCCTCCACTCCGACCCGTGCAGGACCAAATTGGTTTGGTACAGTTCCAGGCGGCTCTGAATTTGCGGTTGCGTCCAACTTCCCACCAAACTCAACCCCAAATAGGCCAGGGCGAGGAGGGTCAGAACTATCAGAATGATACGTTTCAATGTCATTGATATCGATAAAAAAGGTCAACACGAAAGAATTAACAATTAACAATTAACAATTATCAATTATCAATTATCAATTATCAATTATCCACTCCTACCACCTCGGATCGGAGGCCAAAAATTCGGCCATCTGAGCGGGGGGCATGGGTTTGGCGAAGAAATATCCCTGTCCGCTGTCACATTGTAAATCCCGCAGTTGGGCGAGTTGCTCGGCGGTTTCGATGCCCTCCGCCACGGCGACCATGTTCAACGTTTTGGAAATGCCGATGATGGCGGGGATGAGTCCCAAATTTTTGGGCGTCCCGTCCAGGAGGTTGACGAAGGATTTATCAATTTTAATCGTATCGACGGGGAAAGCGTGCAGGTAGCTCAGGGAGGAGTAGCCCGTGCCGAAATCGTCGATGCTCAAACCGATGTGGCGCTCGCGCAGTTGTTGGAGGAGGGTGAGGGCGCTCTCGGGGTATTCGACGATCGCACTTTCGGTCATTTCCAACCGCAGGCACTCCGGATTCAGGCCGCTGTCGTGCAAAATCTCGTCGATGGTCCCCACCAAATCCGGCTGGGCAAATTGTCGGACCGACAGGTTGACGCTGACGCTGAGGGACTCCTCCGCCCGGTTTTCTTCCTGCCACCGGCGGAGCTGACGGCAGGCTTCGGAGAGCATCAAAGTGCCAATTTTCCCGATCTCGCCCATTTCTTCAGCCAGGGGGATGAACGTCCCCGGAGACACCAACCCCCGCCGGGGATGTTTCCAGCGCACCAGGGCTTCCATGCTGGCGATTTTCCCCGTTTTAAAATCGATGATGGGCTGATAGTAGGGGGTCAAGTCTTGCTGATCGATCGCCCGCCGCAGGTCCATTTCCAACCCCAACAAATCCAGAGCTTCCTGGTGCATGGGGGGGTCGAAAACGTAATACCTCCCCCGCCCGAACGCCTTCGCCCGGTACATAGCCGTGTCCGCATCCCGCAGCAGGTGTTCCGGCTTTTGATACTCGGCGTGATTCAGGGCGATTCCGATACTGATATTGATAAAAATTTCGCGGTTGTGAATTTGAAACGGACGGGAAAACAGATCCAGCAGGGAACCGGCGACCGCCGTCACCGATTCCCGGTCGCGAATTTCGGGCAGGAGGATGGCGAATTCGTCGCCGCCGAGCCGCGCCAACACATCGTCCTCGCCCAACCGTTCTCGGAGGCGGCGGGCGATGGCGACCAACAGCTCGTCGCCCACCAGGTGTCCCAAAGAATCGTTGACGACTTTGAAGCGATCGCAGTCCAAAAACAGCACGGCAAACCGCCGCTCCGGCTCCGTTTTAAAAGCCGCGATCGCCCGTTCGACCCGCTCCATAAATAAGGTGCGGTTGGGCAATCCCGTCAGCCTGTCGTGCAGGGCCATATCCAACAGCCTCGCGTTGGCTTCTTCGAGTTGCCGCGTCCGCTCTTTGACCCGATTTTCCAGTCGGGTATTGAGTTCTAGAATTTCCTTTTCCGCCGCTTTCAGCATCAGTTGATTTTCCACCCGGGCCAGGACTTCTTCCATTTGAAAGGGCTTGGTGATGTAGTCCGAACCGCCCACCCGAAACGCTTTTACCTTGTCAAAAGCGTCGTCCAAAGCGCTCAAAAAAATGACCGGAACCTTCGTCAAATGCAAGTCGCATTTGAGTGCGTGACACACCTCGTATCCGTCGAGGCCGGGCATCATGATATCCAGCAAAATCAAGTCCGGCTCCACCGTATTCACCGCCATCAACGCCATTTTACCGTTGACAGCCTTGCGGACATTGTACCCTTCGACCATCAATATTTCTGAGAGCAGGTGCAAATTTTCCGGTTTGTCATCGACCACTAAAATATCGGCTTTCGGTTTGTCCACGTCATTCCCACTCAATTCAGCATCTCTTGGGTGTCGGTTGTGCCAACATCTTCAATTCGTTCCACCAGTTCGAGAACTTGATCAAATTGAAAGTTCGCCACCCATTCCGCCAGGGCATCGGCGAGTTCCTTTCGCTCGGGCGGAATTTGATCGACGAGTTCCAATAACAGAAGATCGCTGCCCTGAGCGGCGGCGAGATAGACTTGAGTCAACCAAGATTCTGACATATTTTGGATGTGTTTGAAAAGCAGTTCCGCGTCCGCCGCCCTCTCGCTATCCGCCCCGGGATTCCAACTCGCAGAAATGTCCGAAGTCGTCGCGCAGACATATTGCACGCCCAGATATTGACGCAGTTTTTGCAGCAGTTCTTCCCGGCGAAAGGGTTTCCGCAAGAAGTCGTTGCAGCCGGCTTTGACGATCTCCTGTCGGTGTTCCTCAAAAGCGCTGGCCGTCAGGGCGAGGATCGGGATCTGGCGGCCGTCAGGGCGCGACCGGATTTCTCGCGTAGCCTCGTAACCGTCGAGGATCGGCATCTGGATGTCCATCAAAATTAGATCCGGGTGCCACTCCTCCCAAATCGCGATCGCCTCCCGGCCATTTTTCGCTTCCCGCACCGCGAATCCCAAAGAACCCAGCAGTTGCAGGATCAACAGGCGGTTGGTTTCCCGATCTTCGGCCACCAGAATCCGGTAGGTCGGTTGGTCCGGGGCCAATTCCACCGTCCGCCCCGCCTCCGCCCCATCCGCGGCCTCCGCCGACCGGGCTTCCACCCGCCCCACCGGAATAGCGAAGGAGAACGTCGAACCCCGGTCGAGGGTACTTTGAACGGTGATTTCTCCCCCCATCAAACGGACGAACTTCTGGGCGATCGCCAGCCCCAAACCGCTGCCCTCGGAAGAATTCAACCCCGCCTGGGTCTGTCCGAAGGCTTCAAACAGGCGATCGCACTCTTCGGGTTCGATGCCGAACCCCGTATCCTCCACTTCAAATTGCACGACATCGGTGGCGTCCCAGATCTGGTGGGTGGCTCGCAGGGTGACGCTGCCGATGTCCGTGAATTTGATGGCATTTCCCAGCAAATTGATCAGCACCTGGCGCAATTTCTTTTCATCCGCCTCCACCCACCGCGGCAAATGCGGCGATCGCTCGAAATGGAGGTACAAATTTTTCGATCGTGCCCGCAGACCAAACATATCTTCCAAAGCTTGCAAGAACTCGTGCAGGTCGAAGGGGTTCGGCTGCACCGTCACCCGCCCCGCCTCGATGCGAGACATCTCCAAGATATCGTCGATCAGAGCCAGTAGGTGCTCTCCCGATCGGTTGATAATTTGGATATGTTGGCGGTGCTGGGGGGAGAGAGCCCCCGGGTGGACCGACATCAGTTGGGCGAACCCCAAAATGGCGTTGAGCGGCGTCCGCAGTTCGTGGCTCATGTTCGCCAGAAACTCGCTTTTCGCCCGGTTGGCCGCGTCGGCCATCTCCTTAGCCTTTTGAAGCTGCCGCGTCTGTTCCTGGGTGGTGGCGAACAGCTCCGCCTGGTGGACGGCGACGCCGAGTTGGGAGCCGATTTGGGTGACGGTGCGGATTTCCGCCGTCGTCCACCGCCGGGGGCGGTCGTTTTGGTAGGCCGCCAACAGCCCCCAAAGCTCGGAACCGCAGAAAATGGGCGTGATGACGTAGGCCCGGGCTTGGAACTGCTCCAACAGTCTCAGGTAGCACTCGTCGAAGCCGACTTTGTAAATATCCGTCACGCACCGATAGCTCGCGCCCTCGGCGTAGATGCCGCCCCGGGTTTCCCGGAGGTGGGTGTCGGCGATCAGGTAGTTGCCGCTGAGGCGTTTGACGGCGCACCCCTCTTTGTTGACGGCGATGCGAGTCACCGCCTCGTTCTCGCGCCCCGCCTCCGAGGTCAGTTCCACCCACCCCTCCACCACCGACTCGGCGACAAAATCCCCGCTCCAGTCTTCGTTGAAGCGGTAGACGAGGACGCGATCGCAGTTGAGGGCCCCCCGGAGTTCCCGGGTCGCCGTGGCGAAAATCCGGTCCAATTCCAGGGTCTGGCGCATTTGCTGCACCACCTGCAAGATCGAGCGCTCCCGCTCTGCGCTTTCCCGCAGGGCCCGCTCGGTGACTTTAGCCGCAGTGATGTCGGTGTGAAACCCCACCATCCGGTAGGGGCGGCCCCGCTTGTCCCAGAGAGCTACGCCCCGCGACCGAATCCAGCGATCGCCGCCGTCCCGAGATCGGGCGCAAAATTCCACGTCGTAGGTGGGAATTTCCAGGTTCAAATAGCGCTCCAAGGTCTTCAACACCCGATCGCGATCCTCGGGATAGATCACCGCTTTGGCCGCCTCGATGTTGGGGAAATCGGTGTCGGGATCGTAACCCAACATCGTCTTCCACCGGGGCGACAGGTAAATCTCCCCGCTGGCGATATCCCAGTCCCAAATGCCGTCATTCGCCCCCAGCACAGCCAGGGCGAACCGCTCCTGGGAGTGGCGCAGGGCCTCCTCCATCTGCTTCCGCTCCGTGATGTCGCTGACGGTGCAGATCACCCGGTCAATTTGGCCGTCGGCCTTCTGGGGCGTGGCGTTGACCAGCAGCCAGCGGCCGCTCCCAGTGCGGGAATTCTCGACGCCGAGGACGACGTTGTGGACCGCCTCCCCCGCCGCGATCGCCCGCTGCACGGGCAGCTCCGCCGGGGCGACCGGGGTGCGATCCTCCCGAAACAGGTTCCAACCCTCTCCGAAGACCTGGGGACGTTCCGGGGCCGCGGCCAGATCGAACAGCTCCAGGGCCGCCCGGTTGAAGACGAGAATTTCGGCGCGGCTGTTGAGGAGCAACATCCCCACCTGCATTTCTTGGATCAGGGTGCGGAACTGCCGTTCGCTTTCTTTTAAAATTTGCTCCCGGGCCAGTTGGCCGGCCAGCTGGCGGTCGAACAAACTCATCAACAGGGTAAAAAACAAGCACAGCAGCGTTGCCGACCCGATCGCCACCGCTAACAGGGAGGAGGTCAGGGTCGGGGCCGGCTCCGGTGGCAGCGCCAGTTTCGGGAAAAAGTGGGTGGCGGCCATCCCCGTGTAGTGCACCTGGCTGAGTCCGGCCCCCACCCCCACCGCGCCGACGATTCGCCAGTGGTGCCCGAAATCCGGCCGTTCCCGGACGAGTAAGGCCAGCCACAGGGCGACCCAAGCCACGGCGACGGCCGTCACCACGGAAATCGCCACCAGCCGGCGATCGTAAACGATCTCGGCCGGCATCGACATCGCCGCCATTCCTAGATAATGCACGGCCGCGAGAGTGCCGCCCATCCCGCCTCCGGCCGCCACCGACAGCCACCGGCCCGACTTGGGACGGTGCAGCAGCCAGATCCCGATCCCGGCGCCGAGAACGGCCAGGAGCAGGGAGAGCAGGGTGTTCCACAGGTGATAGATGACCGGGACGGGCAGCTCGAAGGCCAGCAGGGCGACGAAGTGCATGGCCCAGAACCCCGCCCCCATCGCGATCGCCCCCCCTACCCACCAGAAAAAACGGCGCTTGGGAGTCCACAAATTCTCGTAGGCGACCTGTCCAGCCAAATCCATCGCGATGTAGGAGGCGATGACGCCAATTGCAAAAGACAACGCAACTAAGCCCCAGTTGTAGCTGCCTATCAGTTCCGTATTCATGTCAATTTTGTGAAAGCCCCGTGCAGTTCGACAGTCCCAGACCCGGCCGGCGGTCAACCCCGATTCGATCCCTGGTGAAATGGCGATCGTGCAACCGTCCCAAATTTCAAATCAAAAAAAAACAACCCTCAGCATCCCTTTACATATCATAAGGGATAGCCCGTCCGGTGGTTGAAGACCCCCCCGAAGGGGTACAATGCTTCTGGCTGTGCGATTCGTTCGGGAGTGAAATAGGGCTGAAATGCCCGAAATAACCTCCTGGTAAGGCTTTCATCCCCTCGGATGAATATAAGGGACGTACCCCTGACCAGCCTATAACTGTCTGTATGTTCCTAAGTTTGGTATCAAAATATACCAAACGAGGTTGGAACTCTCAGGGTCAAGGAGAAAAACTGGATACTTAATAATTCCTAATAATCTCCGAGAGAGGAGGCGATAGCCACCCCCAGTTCTGGGACTCACAACCCCAGGATTGAAGCGGGGAACGGAAGGCGGTGAGGTGGAATCTGCCACCAATAATCCGACCACTGCCAATCATCTATG
>NZ_JAYFER010000497.1:0-48685 GCF_055795065.1 Lyngbya sp. CCY1209 | reverse complement strand
AGGGGGGAGAATTGGGGGGAGAATTGGGGGGAGAATTGGGGGGAGAATTGGGGGGAGAAAGTGTTACAATTGGGGTGCGATCGCGCCTTGGGATTCACTGACGATATATTTTTCAGCAATGCCGAAAATTATTCAATCATTCTTATGGACTGCCGTCGGACGTTTGACGAGTGTCGGCTTGATCTCCACAATTTATATCCTGTCCGGATCGCGTGTTGCGGACTCGCAAGCGGCGGAATCCAAACAATTTTTATGGGAAGTTGAAACGCCCCAAAATCAGGTTTATCTGTTGGGTTCGATTCACGTCTTGAGTCAAAATGATTATCCCCTCCCGCCGATGATGGAGACGGCTTTTGAGGAAGCGGAAAAGGTGGTATTTGAATTGGACTTGAATGAACTGGAAAGCCTGGAAACGCAGTCGGTGATGTTGGAAAAGGCGACACCGCCGGGAGGACAAACGCTGCGGGATTTAGTCCAGCCGGAAACCTATCAAGTCGTCGAAAATACGATGAACGATCTGGGATTTCCGATCCAGATTTTTAGCAATTTTGAACCCTGGTTCGTCTCCGTTTCTCTGGTGGCGTTGCAACTGCAAAGGCTCGGTTTCGATCCCCAATACGGGGTCGATCGCTACTTTTTTGAAAAGGCGATCGCGGATCAAAAACAAATCCTCACGTTGGAAACGGTGGAAGAACAACTCAGTTTATTCGACGAACTTCCCCCGGAAGAACAGGACAAACTGCTGCGGCAGACTCTCGAAGAAATTGACACCTTGGAAACCTCATTTCAAGATATGCTGGTCGCTTGGAAAACGGGAGATACGCAAACTCTCGAGAATTTGATTCTGACTGGATTTCAAGATTATCCGGTTTTGGAGGATAAAATATTCCGCGATCGCAATCAAAAATGGATGGCGAAGATCGACGGATTTTTGGGAGATGACGAAGACTATTTGATCGTCGTCGGTGCGGGGCATTTGGTGGGAGAAGAGGGATTGGTCGAAATGTTGCGCGATCGGGGTTATTCTGTCGAACAGCATTAGAATAAAAATCAAAAAATATGGTATTTATTGATATAAGCAAGCTTTTGATGGCGCAAGCCTTGCGCCCCTACAGAGGTTTTTTCTCGATTTAGATTATGTTTTTATGTCCGGTTTGTAGTTTTGAGTATTCGGATCGGAATCCCCCGGAAAATTGTCAGGTTTGTGGCTGGGATTTGACGGATGGCAAGTCTGAAATTGATAAAAAGCGGTTGGAATGGGCGCAGGAAACATGGCGAAAACTTCAGGATCTACAAAGTAAAGTATCAAATAAACCGAAGAAAAAAAGGGTCACAGTCGCCGATTTATTGCCGAAAATACAAAATATAGAATCGGAATTGGAAGCGTCAAAAATCGAACGGGAAAACCTCCAAAATCAGTTGGAATGGGTTCTGTATTATCTGGAAACAATCAACCCGGAACGGCTGACGGAGACTGTCTCGCGACTGGATGGATGGTTGGAACGGACGGAAACTGAAAATCCGCCTTTATCTGAGGTGGGGATGGATTATACGCCGTTGATGGAATTGTTGGCGGCGGGGGATTGGAAGGCGGCGGACGAGTACACTTGGCAGATTTTATTATATGTGATGGGGCGGGAAGGTGAGGGCTGGCTGACGGGGGAAGATATCGGACAGTTTCCCGCAACAGATCTTCGCACGATCGCCTATTATTGGGAGTATTACAGTGGCGGATTATTCGGGTTGAAAATGCAGCGGGAAATTTGGGAGAGCGCGGATCGAGATTACGGACAATTTTGCGATCGCGTCGGGTGGCGGGATGGAGACAATTGGAAATATTACGAAGAATTGCAGTTCAATTTGAATGCGCCCCCCGGACACCTTCCGGTTTTTGCTTGGCGACGGCGGGCGTGTTATGGTGTGGGAACTGGAACGGCGGCGGAGGGTTTATCATTGTGGATGAATTTAACTGTTGTTGTTGCGCTTTAGCGCATTGATGGGGCTAAAGCCCAACAACGAACTTGAGTAATTGTGAGGGAAGAATCAACAATGAGTGTGTTAGTTTTTGGCAGTATCAATATGGATTTGGTGGCGCAAACGCCGCGACTTCCTCAGCCGGGAGAAACCCTTCAGGGCTACAATTTTATCACGATCGCGGGGGGAAAGGGCGCCAATCAAGCCGTGGCGGCGGCGCGGTTGGGGGCGACAACCCACATGGTGGGGCGAGTCGGGGGCGATACGTTCGCCGATCGCCTTTTGGAAGGGTTGCGGGCGAATTCGGTGGGTTGCGAGGGCGTTTTGCGTGATAATAGCACCCATTCCGGCGTCGCGACGATCGCGGTTGACAATAGCGGGGAAAATCAAATTATCATCATTCCGGGGGCGAACGGTTGCGTCAGTCCCGAAGATGTTGATCGCCTGAAACCTTTATTTTCGGGGGCGACATCCCTGTTATTACAACTCGAAATTCCCTGGGAAGCTGTCGAAGTTGCCGTCCGCGCCGCCGAGGCTGCGGGAGTCCGCGTCATCCTCGATCCCGCCCCGGTTCCGGATCGTTTTCCCGACAAACTTTATCCGCTTATCGAGATCATCACCCCCAATGAAGTGGAAGCCAGCCAACTGGTGGGATTTTCGGTTAATGATGCGGAAACAGCCGAAAAAGCGGCGACGTTTTTATTAGATCGGGGGGTGAAAGCTGCGGTGATTAAATTGGGTGCCAAGGGCGTATTTTGGGCGACAAAATCAGAATCCTTTTTTGTCCCCGCCTTTGCAGTGAAAGCGGTGGATACCGTGGCGGCGGGAGATGCGTTTAACGGGGGGATGGCGGCGGCTTTGGACGAAGGGCGATCGCTGCGGGAGGCGATTTTGTGGGGGGCGGCGACGGGGGCGTTATCTACCACAAAAGTTGGGGCGCAATCTTCGCTTCCCGATCGCCAAACGTTGGAAGCGGTTCTCACGGCTACGGAGAATTAGGAGGTTGAGTCCGCAGATTACGCAGATTACACAGATTTAAGGACCATTAATTTGTGGTAATTTTGACTGATTTTTATGATGATTATTGCAGTTCCAAAAGGCGATCGTGGACGATGCCCCGCCAAACTTGGATGATGGGTTCTGCGACCAAACGTTTCTCGTCGCGACGTTCCGGAAACAGTTGATAAAATTCGGTGTCGGCGCGATCGAATAGCGTTGAAGTGCTGATGTCGAGTTCGTTGGCTTCTTCGATCCAACGGTTGAGATCCCGTTGGGTGTAAGTTCCCAGTCCTCGCCGAGATTCGTCGCTGAGGGTTTCCAGACGATTTAAGACTTGATTTGCTGTTTCATCCCACCGCTTTCGCCAGGGGCGATCGGCTGGATCTGGCGTCAGCAGTCGTCCCCTTTGTTCGGGATAGCGGTAGTAAAATTCCTCGTTCACTAGGTCGATAAAAAAGTTGTAATCCAGTCCCAATTCCCGACGGCGATCGCGCAAAATTTCCTGTCGTTTGGGTTCGGATAGTTTTCCAAAATCATCGCTATTTTGAGGTGAGTTAGACAGGCGATCAGCCCAATAATTTCCGACAACCCATCCCACACTTCCCATCACCAAAACTGATGTCGAAACCCAAATAATCGTACCCAAACGGAACGACAATTTGAAGGGTTTTAATTGTTTCTGGGTTTGCTGCTGACTCTGGTTTTTAGTCGGGGTGGGATTTGCCGTCGTCAACTCCGGGGGCGGTAGCGTCGGAGAGGGACTGGAGTATTCTGAAGTATCATTTAAAGCTTGTAGAACTTGACGGGCGGAAGGGTAGCGATCGCGGGGTTGATGCGCCAACATTCGACTCAGAATCCGGTTTAATTTGGAACTCAAACTGACATCTTTTTGCCAATTCCAAGTTAAGTTATAACTGTCAATAAGCTGCTGGGGTTCTTTCCCCGTCAACAACACCAACGCCGTCGCTGCCAACCCGTATAAATCGCTGTGGGGATAGACAATTCCCATCTGCATTTGTTCATCCGGCGCGTAACCCAACTTACCCAACCGAGTTGCTGGGCTTCCGTGAACATTTCGAGGTGAAAATTGCGACTCCACCTGCGCTTTGATCTGTTTGACTCCGCCAAAATCGATCAAAACGGGCAACCCGTCCGATTCCCGCCGAATCATATTGTCTGGAGAAATATCGCGGTGAATGACTCCGAGGGAATGAATGTATTCTAAAACCGGAAGTAGGTCGATTAAAAGTCGGATAATTTCTGCCTCTGTGAAACATTTTCCTTCTCGAAGTCGCTGTTTGAGTAAGTCCCGGTACGTCGAGCCGGCGACATAATCTTGCACCACGAAAAGATAGCCGCGATCGCCGATTTTTTCCCGAAACAGTTCTTGAAATTTGGGGATTTGGGGGTGTCGGAGTTGATACAGAATTTGCGCTTCCCGTTCAAACAATTCCTGGGATTTTTGCAATCCGTAACTGCCTTGAACCTGGGGGGCGAATTCTTTCAACACGCACAATTCGTCAAATCGATTTTTATCTTTCGCCAAATAGGTGCGTCCGAATCCGCCATGACCGAGTTCGCGGACGATGAGATAGTGATTTCTGAGAATTTGACCGGGGGGAATTGCAGTATTCATCATTTGGGGAAATTTAGGCGATCGGCGATAGCATACCCGTCGCACCGGGATAAAATTCAAACCAATTGAATCGTTACAGATCTCGCACCTTAAATATATTAAAGCGCAGACGGGTCAATCCCTAACTCTCGCAACCGTTCGGCTAGGCGATCGGCCCGCTGTCGTTCCTGTTCGGCCCGCTGGGATTCCTGTTCGGCCCGCTGCCGTTCCCGTTCGGCTTGCTGTTGAGCCGCCTCTTCCGGCAACGGAACCAAATTGCCCTCGGGGTCGTAAAATCGCAACCAGTGGCAGGTTCCGGTCATCGGTTCGCGGTCGATCGCACCCTCCCAAGTTCCCAGCCACAACCCCAACGTTTCGCACCACAGCCAGCCGCGATCGTTGGGAGACAGGGGTTGGTAGCCTTGGGTTAAATCCAGACGCCAACCCGCCAAAGAATCGGGATCGAAGGGGTCGAAAATAAAATAATCCGGGGTTTTGAAAGTCTGTTCGTAGAGGTCTTTTTTTACACCTCGATCGACAGATGCCGTACTCGGAGAAAGCAGCTCGATAATGACGTCGGGATAGCGTCCGCCTTCCTCCCAAATCACCCAACCTTGGCGTTCGCGATCGCCTTCAACTCCCAAAACGGCGAAAAAATCGGGACCCCGAAAGTCGCGGTTCATCGCCTGGTGGCGACTGTAATAGACGAACATATTGCCGCCGACAAAACTATCGGGACGGGGCAGGAGGGCCTGCTGTGCGGAACGGATCAGCACGTTCATGGCGATGCGGTGGCGGTTACTTTCCAAGGGTTCTCCGTCATCAAAGATTAAATCCGTGGGGGGGGATGGGTGCTCCCAATCTGACGGCGCGATGGGTTCGCGATCGCCGATCGCCTGCGGGTTAGTTGCGGTTTCTTGAGTCATGATCGAACCTCCGCCAGTTTTAGCTAATTTTAGCAGAAATCCAATCCGGAGTGTCAAACTTTTTGACGACTCACTTCTCAATCTTAATTTTGATCAGTGGTTCGACCGGGTGGGGTCGATTTTCTCAATCAATATGATACAATTAAATGAAATATTATTCGATATCTATCCGTGAAAAATGACACGATATTTTATCGCCTCTTTCAATCCTTCCCGGGAATTTTCTTTGAATTGATCGATCGCCCCCCGGGAGAAGCCAACCAGTATCAATTTGCATCGGTCGAGGTCAAACAACTGGCGTTCCGCATTGACGGGGTATTTCTTCCCAATTCGGACGCTCCCGACCCACCGATTTATTTTGGTGAGGTACAATTTCAACCCGACTCCAAATTTTATTCTCGCTTTTTCACCGAAATTTTCTTATACTTAGATAAAAGCGATCGCGCCAACGATTGGCGAGGGGTGGTCATTTTTCCGAACCGCAGCGTCGATACCGGCGACACCCGACGCTATCGGGAACTTCTCAACCCGCAGCGGGTATCCCGGATTTACCTCGATGAACTCGAATCCCCCGCTTCCATCGGCTTGGAAACGGTGGAATTGATCGTCGCCTCGGAGGAACGGGCGATCACCAAAGCCAGAGATTTGCTCCGCCGCATTCCCCAGGAAATAACCGGTGGGCGATCGCAGCGAGAACTATTACAATTGATCGAAAGCATTTTGATGTACAAATTACCCCGCCTCAGTCGGGAGGAGATTGAAGCCATGTTCAGCCTCAGCGATTTGAAACAAACCCGAGTCTATCAGGAAGCCTTGGAAGAAGGGCGCACGGAAGGTCGCACGGAAGGACGAGAAGAAGGGCGCACGGAAGGGCGAATTTTGGGTAAGTTAGAATCCATTCCCCGACTGTTGGAATTGGGGTTGACGGTGGAACAGATCGCCACGGCTTTGGATTTGGAAGTCGAACAGGTGAGGGCGGCGCTCGACGATCGCTAAAAAAATTTGACGGCATCGGCAGTCTTTTCGTACAATCACGATATTGTTGAAGGGTTCAACTGACCGATGGCGCGATCGCTTCTCCTCAATCCAACAGCCGCAAACAAGCCGGAAAAAACGCTGACTGCCATTACTCCCAGTCGGCAAGCTGCCCGACGCCTGGGCGTGCCTCACAGACCCCTGGATCGGATTGCAATTTCGGTTTTGAGTCGCCATCAGATTGCGATCGCGCCTCCCCTGACCGGCGATCGCATCTGGCGAAAAATTGTGGCTGAAAATCTGACGACCAATGACCCAGAAGGGACGGCGAGGACGCTGATACCTTCCCGTCAAATGTTACTGCGATCGGGAGTTGATTTGCAAGAGTTGATCGGCTATGATTCGCCACGGATCAGAGAACTGGCGGAACTCACCCGTCGCTATGAAGAGGAATTGAAAGAACGGGGATATATCGATCGCGCCCAACTGTTTTGGTGGGCGGCTTCGTACCGTCCGAAACCCGCAGATCTATTCATTTACGGCTATTTCCAACCGCAGCCGGATCAAGTGAAGTTTATCGATGCCGTTGCCGGAGAAAATAGCGTCTGGGTTTTGCCTTCCGGGGACGCGGATTTTATGGCGAAGAATCAGCAGGCGATCGCCACCTTACAGGACAGCGGTTGGATCGTCGATGCGGGGGAAATTTCCGAACATTTGACCTTGGGAGAACGACTGCAAAGCTGTTTTTTGGAAAAGGATAAAATTTCCCATTCTATTCAATTTCATGTTTATCCAAATTTAGAAGCAGAAATTCGTGGCGTTCTCGCCCAAGTCAAAGATTTAATTCAACGGGGAACGTCGGCTCGGGAAATTGCGATCGCCACCCGGGACGAACGCACTTATGGGCCTTTATTGTTGGATATCGCTTGGGAGTACAATTTGCCCTTGCGAATCTTCTATCAAATCCCCTTGCGAGATACGCAAATTGGGGCGTGGATGGAATTGTTATTAGAAGTCGTCCAAAACAATTTCCCCTTTGAACAAACGGCTAAGTTACTCCGCCATCCGTTGGCGCGACAGCTCACCCCAAATTTGTGGGCGAAAGCGCGACAAACTCGACCCAATAATTTGGACGATTGGCAGCAGTTGGGGCTGGATTTATCGGTGTTGGAATTTCCAGAATCTGACACCAGGGGAAATTGGATCGAGCGAATTCAAATGATTTTAAAAAAATTTGAAATCCGAAAAAATGCTGGTGTTTGGAGTCGGGAAATTGTCGCCTATTCAAAATTAGATCAATCCCTGGTGGAACTCTCGCGACCGGAAGGCGATCGCATCTCCAAACCGGCATTTTGTCGGGAAATACTGGAAATCATGACATTGTTGACCGCTCCCATCCAACCGGGACGAGGTGGGGTGGAAGTTCACACGCCTTTTTCCCTGCAAGGGGCGAGTTACGAACAGGTTTTTCTGCTGGGATTTGCGGAGGGAATGCTACCCGCACTCATCGAAAATGACCCAGTTTTGGACTTTTACGATCGCCAGCAGATTTCACGGCGAGGTGTTCCCCTGGAAACGGCGGTGGATGTCGCCCGAAGCGAAGCCCTCTCTTTTTACGAATTGCTCAGAATTCCCACGAAATCTCTGACATTTTCTTATCCTTCACAACAGCAAAAAGCGTCCCTGATTCCCAGTTCCTACGCCACCCGTTTGGGGCTGACGGCAACCCCCCCAGATAGCCTTCCCCTGGCGAGTCTTGAGGAAGCCAGACGTTATTATTTGCAACAGCCGGAAAGATTACCTTCGGATGATGCGATCGCACCCCAGGCCATTCGAGCTTGGCAGATCGAAGAACGGCGGGAAAGTTCCGAAATTCCGGACGAGTATGATGGCGTTATCGGAATTCCAACTGACCCCCAAAAACGCACGTTTAGCGCCTCTCAATTGACCGCGATCGGTCAATGTCCCTTCAAGTGGTTCGCCAACTATCTGTTACACTTGAAAGATCTGCCGGAAGCTGAGGCGGAACTGAGTCCGAGTTTGAGAGGGCGGTTGTATCACCGTTGTTTGGAATTGCTGTTGAAAGAGATTAAAAATAGGGCGGATTTAATGCGCCTGGGACGAGAGGAAATAGAGGCGACTTTTGGGGAAGCCGAACAGGATATCGAAGTCCCCAATTTGACCAATTGGGAGGGCAGGCGTTTGGAACATTTGGAGATGTTAGAATTGAATTTGAGGGCGGAGAGTTTCTTGCCAGAGAATGCGGAAATTTTGCAATTGGAAACTTCATTCCAAGCCGACTGGTACGGTTTAAAAGTTCGGGGAGTTGTCGATCGCATCGATCGCACCCCGGAAGGTTTGGTCCTGTTGGACTACAAAACCAGCGGCAGTGTTCCCCCAGGCATTAAAGATGAGTCGGGGCGGGCCAAAATTGACCTGCAACTGGCACTCTACGAAAATGCGATCGCTCAAAATTTTGAAAATGAAAAAATATTAGAATCTCAATTCTATTCTCTCACAAAACAAAAGTATTTGTCCAAGTCAAAACCCGATCCGGAGACGTTGGAAGCATTTGCCGAAAAGGTGAAACGGCATTTAGAGACGGGTTCTTATCCCGTCGATCCCGATATCGAACAGAAAGCCTGTCAATACTGCGAGTTTGATGCCGTTTGCCGGAAGGGAACCCGCCTCAGTCGCAAGCGATCGCCGATGGAAAAACAGGAACAATAAATCATAAAACCATCCTTTTTAATTATACCATAAAACACGAAATCATGAGTTTGACACCCTCCCAAGCCGCCGCCGCCAACGCCCCGAAAAGTGTCGTCGTAACGGCGGGGGCGGGAACCGGAAAAACCCATATGTTGGCGGAACGATACTTGTATTATTTGCGGGAACGGAAACTGTCGCCGCTGGAAATTGTCGCCGTCACCTTTACCGAAAAAGCCGCCACCGAACTGCGATCGCGGATTCGTTCTCGCGTCACTTCGGAACCCTCCTTGCACCGCGATATTCTCGCCGAATTGGAAGCCGCCCCCATCAGCACCATTCACGCTTTGGCGAGTCGAATTTGTCGCGAACATCCCCAAGCTGCCGGGGTGACGGCGGACTTCCGGGTTTTGGAAGATCTGGAAGGAAAACTTTGGCTGTCCGAGGGGTTGGAAGCGGCTTTGTCAAGGTTGCCGATCCAAGTTTTTGAGACAATTCCCTATTCTTTATTGTCCAAAATATTGGAAGCATTTTCGGACGATCCGTTGATGGCGGAACGGGCGTTAAATCGAGACTTGAACTGGTCGGAGTTTGCCGCAGAAGTGCGCGATCGCGAATTGGAAAAACTCACCCAAAATCCCATATGGGAAGAAGCGAAGGAAATCCTGACCGAAAATATTGGCAAATCCGGCGACAAATTGGAGGCGATCCGACAGGCGACGATCGCCGCCATGTTTGAACTCGAACGGGGCGAAAATATTCGAGAAAATCTCGAAGAACTGAAGAAAATTAATCTGAGAGTCGGCAGTAAAAAAAATTGGGGCGAAGAGGTTCTAGGTCAGGTCAAGGATGCTTTGAGAACCTTGCGAGAGGATTTGATAAAATCCGCCCTAAAACAGAATCTAATTACATTAGAAGTCGGAGAAGCCGATCGCCAATTGACGGAAATGCTGGCGGCGTTGAAAGAAAGCTATCGGGAGGTTAAGGATCACCTGCAACAGTTGAAATGGCAAAGCCGGGTTTTGACCTTTCCAGACCTCGAAATTGGGGCGTTAAATGCCTTGCAAGATCCGGAAGTCCAAACGTATTATCGAAAACGTTGGCAGGCGTTTCTCGTCGATGAATTTCAGGACACAAACCCCGTCCAGGGCGAACTGTTGGAAATCTTGACCGAAACGGCAGATTTGACAGTCGTTGGCGATCGCAAACAGTCAATTTACGGGTTTCGGCGGGCGGATATTCGCGTCTTTCAAACATTCCGCGATCGCATCCTCAAAAAACAAGGAACCGAAATCATTCTCGGCGAAAGTTTTCGCAGCCATCAAAGATTAATGCATCAAATTAATCGCGTCTTTTCTCCCCTGTTGGGAGACGGGCGACAGGACTTGAACGCCGCCCGAACCGAGACCCCATCGGAGAGGGAACCCTTGCAAGTTTTTGTCGTTCCAAAAATCCAAGAAACGAATAAAAATGATAGGCGAATGGTCGAAGGAAATTTTATCGCCACAACCTTAAAATCAATGCTGGAGAGTCAAACCCCAGTTTTTGACAAAGAGACGCGAAAACTGCGGCCGATTGAAGCCGGCGATATCGCCATTTTAACCCGAACCTGGGAACCCCTGGAAGTGTACGGAGAGGCTTTAGCCGCCGCCGGAATTCCCGTCGCCCCCGCCGGGGGTGGGAACCTGTTGGAAACCCGAGAAGCCAAGGATGCTTGGTCCCTGCTGCGGTTTTTGGCGGATACGGGGGATGACATCGCGTTGGTGGCGGTTTTGCGGAGTCCGTTTTTTGCCATCAGCGATCGCATCCTCCTCCAATTCAGCCTCGACAAATTGCAGAATAATTCCACACAAAATTCCGCAGAAAAGCTCAGTTGGTGGCAACATTTGACCGACGCTTCGCCGGGGCAATTTATACATTCAATCAACACTTTAAAAGAACTGCTAAAATATCGAGATATCGAGACACCCTCTCGCTTATTGCAAAGGGCCGATCGCCTCACCGGATACACCGCCGCGATCGCCAATTTACCGGGGTCGAACCGCCGCGAAGCGGACTGGAACGGCTTCCGAGAATTGGTCAGAACCTTGGAACGGGGAACCGACGATTTATTCGGCGTCGTCCGCCGTCTCAAACGCTTGGGAGACAAAAAGGTAAAAGTCGATCGCCCCCCCATCAGTAGCGAAAATGCCGTCGCATTGATGACCATTTTTGCCGCCAAAGGATTAGAATGGCCGGTCGTCGTCGTCTCGGACTTGACGCGGCAACCTCCAAACCGTTCGGCATCCGTTTATTTCGACCCGGAATATGGGGTCGCTATCAACTGTAAGGAAAATGAAGAAAACAACAAAAAACCGATTCTTTATCACTATTTACAGCATCTCGAAAAACGGCGGGAAGAAGACGAAGAATTGCGGATTCTCTACGTCGCATTGACCCGCAGTCGAGATTATTTATTGCTCACCGCTGCCGACGATAAAGGGGAAAGTTTAGAGCGGTTGCGGCGGGGTTTAGAAGTGGCAAATATCCCCATTCAAACCCTTGAAATTAACCCGAAAAATCTCATCCCGCCCGTCCCACCGAGTCCCCCGAATCCGTCGGAGAATCGACCCCTTTTAATTGGGGATATGGGTTCCGGTTTGTTTGAACTGCCCGTCACGGCTTTGGGAGAATACGATCGCTGTCCGAAGCAGTTTGAATTTAACTACGTTCTCGGGCATCCCGGCTTGTCGGAAGAGGCCAACCGGGGAATGGAAGTTGGCAAACTTGTCCATATCGCTTTAGACTGGGATATCCGAGATGTGGTAAAATTGCGTCATGTCGCCGGATCTTGGATCGATGACGAATTAATTTTTGAGGCAATTAACCTCGCCAAAGATTTCGATAATACGGAGGTCTTTCGGCAGTTTTGGGAAACGGAAAATCGTCGAGAAGTTGAGCTCAATTTGACCTGGGCTGGCATCAGATTTAACGGCAGAGCCGATCGCGTCGGGGACAATTGGGTGTTGGATTATAAAAGCGATCGCGACCTGAAACCCGAGCACCACCACCTGCAACTTTGGGCTTATTCGGAAGCTTTAAATGTACCCGAAGCCCACATCGCCTACTTGCGACACGGACAACTTTACAGTCTGTCTCCGGAAGTCTTAAAAACGACCGCCCAAAAAGCGGAAAGCATCGTCCGCCACATGGAGAAAGGAGACTATCCCGCCCAACCGTCTCCCCCCAAATGTCGGACTTGTCGCTATTCTGAAATCTGTGCAGATCGCTGGGATGAACAGAGCGAAGCAATGTAAAAAATTAACCTTTCAAATCTTTATAAATTGCCTTAAATTGTTTTTGCTGCTGCTTGTGATCGACGATCGCCTCCGGATAATCGCAGGATTCGCGATCGCGAGAGGAAATTTTCCCCGTCACCAGATCCGCCGTCTCCAAATTCCGCAACTCCGGCAGCCATTGGCGAATGTATTCCCCCTCCGGATCGTACTTTTGTGCCTGGGATGCCGGATTAAAAATTCGCAACGGTTTCGGGTCCATGCCGCTGGAGGCACTCCACTGCCACCCGCCGTTATTAGACGCCAAATCTCCGTCAATCAACTTTTGCATGAAATACTTTTCGCCCCACTGCCAATTGATCATCAAATCCTTAGTCAAAAAACTGGCGACAATCATCCGGCAGCGGTTGTGCATCCACGCCGTTTCATTCAACTGTCGCATCGCCGCATCCACGATCGGATAGCCGGTTTGACCCTCGCACCAGGCTTGAAAATGCTCTTGATTGTCACTCCAAGGAAAGCGATCGAAGGGTTCCCGATAGGGCCCGTTCGCCAGTTCCGGAAAGTGATATAATGCCTGCTGGTAAAACTCCCGCCAAGCGATTTCCTGCTGCCACGCCCGGATTTGACTTCGGGCTTCGTCGCTGCGGGTATTTTCCATTATTTCCACCGTTTTCGCCCACAGTGTGCGGATGCCGATCGCCCCGAATTTAATCGCCGCACTCAACTGAGATGTACCGTCCACGGCGGGAAAATTTCGCTGTTCGTCGTACTCGTAAATAGCGCGATCGCAAAAGTCCTCCAGGCGATCGCGGGCCGGTTCTTCCCCAGGTTCTAAAATCAACGGTTCTTCCCACACGAACCCCAAATCCTTCGCCGTCGGGAGTGCGATCGCCCCCGCTTGTTTCGCCGCCTCCTGCTGGCTGTCTGTCAGTCCCGTCACGTCCGCCAGCGTCTCGAAGGGGCGATCTTTTTTCTGCTGATTCCACTTCCGCCAATAGGGGGTGTAAACCTTGTAAGGTTCGTTAGAACTCGTGAAGATTTCTTCGGGAGAATGTAGCAGTTGATCCCAATAGGTTTCAACCTCAATTCCCGCGTCATTCAAGGCTTCGGCAACGGCGCGATCGCGGTCGATCGCGTAGGGTTCCACATCCCGACACCAATACACCGCCTTCGCCTCCAAAGCGGTTGCCAAGTTCCACCATCCCCGCACGGGTTCATCGTGCAGAATTAGCAGTTGACTCCCCGCTTCCCGATAGCGTTCTTGCAGCGATCGCAGGCAACCGATCAGGTAAGTCACCCGGGCTGGGGCGACATCATCCGCCTCCAAAATATTCGGGTCGAGGCAAAACACCCCCACGATCTGGGAACTGCGGCGGCGGGCTTCGGCCAGTCCCCGGTGGTCGGAAATTCGCAGGTCGCGACGGTGCCAAAATAGGATTAAATCGGACATTGAAATAATTGAGAATTGAGAATTGTTGATTTCAGAAACCGGGTTTCTCAAAGGATCTCGTATTCCCCCCTACTAGACCGTTTCGGCTAAAATGAGGCAAAATTCAAAACGGAGCATCGGGCATCTTGCCTGTAGATTCAGATCGGATCGCCTCATTTAAGATGAAACAGTCCACTACAATCTGAATAGAAACCCGGTTTCTTAGCTGTCTCCCGATTCCCGTCATAAAAACGGTTTTGCCAGGATAAAACTGGCGATGGATTTGGCGTCCAAAGGTTCACCGGCTTGGATCGCCATTTCCACCTCTTGGGGGGTCATCAATACCGTTTCGATATCTTCGTCGTCGTCTTGGGCCGGGGGGGTGTCGAGTTTTTCCAGATGTTCAGCCAAAAAGGCGTAGATGATTTCGTCGGAGTAGCCGGGGGCGAGGATAAATTGTCCCAACTTCCGCCACTGGCGGGCGCGGTAGCCGGTTTCTTCTTCAATTTCCCGTTTGACGGTATCGGCGGGATCTTCGCCGGCTTCCACGGTGCCCGCCGGAAATTCCAGGGTCCGCCCCTGCACCGCAAACCGATATTGTCTGACCAAAACCAATTGGCCCTCCGGGGTGACGGGGATGACCAGGGCGCCGCCGGGGTGGCGGACGCACTCCCAGTCCCCCTCGACGCCGTTGGGGAGGCGGAGGCGGTTGACGTCGAAGTTGAATTTGCGTCCCCGGTAAAAGAGACGCTGCTGGAGAATTTCGGGGGGTTCGGAACCGGGTCGCATGGAATTTTAGGGTTGAGTGTTAATTTAAGTCTCGATTTTTTGGATACCCAACGGACCGACCCAATCGGGCGCCATTTCCGCCGGGGAACCCAGACGAGAGTCCGCCCTCCCATCCGGAGGTGGGAAAGTTCGAGGCCGGGTATCTTTCCAGATTAAATCATCGCAGCACAACAAATCAAGGTCAAGGGTTCCCAGCCCCCACCCCCCCGAAAGCCGTCAAAAAAAATAAAATTAATAATTATTAATTGTTAATTGTTAATTGTTGACCGGTTCTTGGTACAGGGGAACCGTAAATGTCACCGTCGATCCGAGCCCTTCTCCCAAGCTGTAAAACTTGACGGAACCGCCCATCGCCTGCACCAGTTTTTGGGAGATGACCAGACCCAATCCGGTGCCGCCGTATTGGCGGGTGTATCCGCTGTCCACCTGGGAAAATGCCTTGAATAAGCGGTCTTGTTTTTCCAGGGGGACGCCGATGCCGGTATCGACGACGCGAAATTCGATGAATCCCGGCAGTTCTTGATTTTGAATGACCACTTTTTGTTTGACCATTCCCGTGCTGATGTTGATGCCGCCCTCGTGGGTGAATTTGATCGCATTTCCCACCAAATTTAGCATAACTTGCAACAATCTTTGATAGTTCGCATAGACGATCAATTCGTCGTTCAAAGCGGCGGGTTGGATGGTGAAATTCAGACCTTTTTGTTGGACTTGGGGGCGGGTGAACTGTTCGACTTCCCGCAGCAGTTCCCCGACTTTCACCAGGGCTAGGTCGATTTCCATTTTCCCCGCTTCGATCTTGGCGATATCGAGGACATCGTTGATCAAATTGAGGAGATGGAGGGCGGCGCGGTGGGCTTCGAGTATGAACTCCCGCTCTTCCTCCGGGTCGTCCACCATGCAGTCCAAAACGAGTTTGAGAAAGCCGATGATCCCGTTAAGGGGGGTCCGCAGTTCGTGGGAGGTGTTGGCGAGAAATTCGCTTTTGAGGCGGGAGAGGGCGACGGCTTCGGCCCGGGCCTCTTCCAATTCTTGGTAGAGGGTGGCGTGGGCGAGGGCGGTGCCGACGTGGGTGGCCAGTTCCCGGACGAAATCGATCTCGGCCGCGGTCCACTGGCGGAAGCGATCGCACTGGTGGAGGGCGATCAGGGCGTTGGGTTGGTCCTGGTAGGCGGTGGCGACGACGAGGATCGAGTGGCGGCGGTAGGGGTCGTTTTCCGGGACGCTGCGCTCGACGACCACGGGTTCGAGGGTTTTCACGGCTTGGGCCCAGCCCAATTCGCGCTCGACGGACAAGTCCAACCCCAGCATCATCCGGGTGCCCTCTTGGCGGTACTCGGCGACCACCTGGGTTTGCAAGTTATTGTACCCGTCATCCCGGCCGGGGCGGTGGGGGCAGATGATGCAGCGGCTCACCCCCAACACCTGGCCGAGGCTGTCAACGGTCTGCTGCCAAATTTGCTTCAAATCGAGGGTGCGGCGAATTTTTTGGGCGATTTGGCCGAGGATGGTCTGGTAAATCTGGGAGCTGGGGGGGACGGTGCGGCAGAGGGTCCCGGCAATTTGCACCAGCATTTTTTGCTGGATGTCGAAGTTGGAGGGCAGGGAACGGTAGGCGATCACTTCGTCGGCCGCCGAATTGGGGGGCAGTTGCACGTTCTCCAGCAGCCGTCCCATTACCAAGATCTCGGTGGCGGTGCCGTCGGATTTGAGGATGGGACTGACAATCAATTCGACGGGGAAATATTGGTCTTCGTAACCGAACGGGTAGCTGAACCGTTCCGGGATCGAACTTTCCAGGACTCGGCGCACCCGTTCCAGATAGGGCTGGAGGACGACCGGTTTGAAGGAGTCTTCCATGGAAGTGCCCACGATGCGATCGGCACGAATGGGATGGCGATCGCCCCGTCGCCAGGAAAAATATAGATATTGACCCGATTGATTTTGAACAAAAACCAGGTCGGCTTCCAAACCCGAAAACAGCTCGGCAGAAGCCGAATTGGGGAGCGGGGAATCCGTGTCAGCATTCATGAGGATTCGCGACGGAGGATTGGCAAAAGCGTTTCGTTACCCGTTAAATCAGACTGACCCAAAGTTACCCAACAATAGAACTTGTTGACTTTGGCGCTTACTTCCTGCAACATTGGCGAACTCTCGGCAGCACTCTATTTCCACCTCGAATGAGAAATCGGAAATCGAATCCGATCGATTGCCGGGAATTTCCAATACCAGGAAAGCTGCGGGCGATCAGCCAGGGCAGACCCGACCGGATGGCGACCCCAATTCTTCCCCGACCGGGCGGTCCGCGACGGCAACGATCGCGTCAAGTTTTGGGGACGGGCGATCGAGTCGTCACCCGAGCCCGGAACCCGGAGGAGGGGTTCAATCATTCCACTCGCCTCGGGGCGGAACGGGGGGGTTGCGCTGCAGGTTGAGGGCCAGATCATCTTCGGGGCGCTCTCCCCGGAGCCACTGCCGCAGAGCGGTTTCGATCACTTTACTCGGGTCGTTCGTCAAGTGCTTGACTTGATCGAGCAGCTCGGAATCGATGTGGATCGACACTTCCACTTTGCTGGCGGCATTGGAGGAAGAAGAAGTATTTAAATTCATGACGACAAGATCCTAATGCATGAAAGCGAACACCGTAGGGCTGTCCCGACCGGAAATCCCGGCGAAGGCGGTGTTGTTTTCCATTGTACGATCTCTGTCCGATTCATCCTTCGCCGGGAAATGAGATCGGACCGGCTAGGGCGCTTCAAACTGGGAGGGGGAGGTGAAGCCCGTCTCGGGTTTGCCAACCAGGGCTTGGCTCATGAAGTCCCGCCAGATCGGAGCCACGACGGTTCCCCCCGTCGCACCGGCACTCAGGGGGGTGTAGTCATCGTTGCCCACCCAAACGGCGGTGGACAGGTGTGGCGTGTAGCCGGCAAACCAGACATCCCGCTCCGAGGAGGTGGTTCCCGTCTTGCCCGCCGCCGGCCGTCCCAGTCTAGCCCGGGTTCCCGTCCCGCTGGTAATCACCCCTTGCAGGACGCTATTGAGGGAAGCCACAGCCCACTGGTTCAGCACCAGGCGGGGTTTGGGCCGGTTATCGAGCAGGACGTTACCCTGGCTGTCGGTGACTTGCACGATAACGGTGGGGTCGGAATGCCAGCCGTCGTTGGCGAAGGTGGCGAAGGCCCCGGCCATTTCCATCGGGGTGACGTCCACCGATCCCAAGGGCAGGGAAATCACCGGCTCGATGGGGCTGGTGAAGCCGAGGATGCGGCAGACTTCGATCACCTGGTTGAGTCCCACGGCCTGACCGATTTTCACCGCCGGGATGTTGAGGGAGGATTGCAGGGCGGAGCGGATGGAGACGGCCCCGGAGAAGCCGCCGCCGTAGTTGCGGGGGGAGTAGTAGCCGTAGCCGTCCGGGTAGCTGACGGGGGTATCGTTGACGACGGAATCGGGTCCGTATTTGCCCGAGGCGAAGGCCGTGTAGTAGACGAAGGGCTTGAAGGAGGACCCGGGCTGGCGGCGGGCCTGGATGGCGCGGTTGTACTGGCTGGTCTTGTAGTCAGACCCCCCCACCATCGCCTTGATGAAGTGGGTGGTCGGATCGACGGCGGCCAGGGCGATCTGACCGTTGGTGCGATCGCGGTAGATGCCCCGGTAGTAGAGGCGGTCATGCCACTCGCTCACCGTCCGCTCGGCCATGCGCTGGAAGTTCAGGTCGATGCTGGTCTGCACCCGCATCCCCCCTTTCAACACCGCGTCCCGGCCGAACTGCTTCGTCAACTCCTGCACCACGGCCTCGGTGACGTAGGGCAACTGGCTGGTGCGGAAGGAGGTGATCGTGCCCACCAAAAGTGGCTGTTTCTTGGCCTCGGCCGCCTCTTGGGGGGTGATCCACTTCAGTTCGGCCATCCGGTCCAAAACGATCGCCTGCCGTCGTTTGGCGAGCTGGTAGTTCGCGAAGGGGCTGTAATCCTCGGGCGCCGGGATCAATCCCGCCATCAGCGCCGCCTCGGCCAGGTTCAGCTCCGACGCCGGCTTGTTGAAATAACTCTGGGAGGCCGTCTCCACCCCGTACAAGTTGTGGCCCCAATACACCTGGTTGAGGTAGAGCTCCAAAATCTCATCTTTTTCTAAAATCTGTTCCAGGCGAATCGCCATCACCGCCTCAGCCGCTTTCCGGCTGATCGTCCGGTTGGGGGACAGGAACAGGTTCTTGACCAACTGCATCGTCAGGGTCGAACCCCCCTCCACCGTTTCCCCGCTCTCCAGGTTGGCGACGAAGGCCCGCACGATCCCCGTGGGATAGATCCCCTTGTGGTAGTAAAAATTGCTGTCTTCAATCGCCAGCACCGCCCGCTTCAGGTCCGGGGAAATTTCGTCGAGGGAAACCACCTCCCGGTTCGCCTCGTCGTGGAGGCTGGCCAGGGGTTTGCCGTTGATGTCGTAGATGTGGGTCGTTTCGGTGGGAACGTAGTTCTGCAACACCCGCACGTCCGGAAGGTTGCGGAAACTCACGGCCAGACCAACCAAACCTCCGGCCACCACAGAACTGGCTAACATGGTCGTACCCAGCAGCGTTCCGGCCGTGACCTTGCTGACTGACTGAATGAAGTCAAATAGGCCCGACGATGATTCGAGCCGTCGTTGGCGTCGGATTGCGTTTGTTGATGACACGTTAATTTCACTCCGCTCCAGGAAAACAGGGTAACAGGGGATCTGACTTCGGGGTTCGGTCCGGGTCAGCCCTCACCCCACTGAATCCAAGGATATAGCATCTGCTTCTGTGCGATCGCATCGGCGACAATCCCCGGACTCAAATCTTTTTCTTCCGTTTGCCGATCGGGTGAGTGGGAACCTCCGCAACATCTCGGATCGATCCGGACGGGCGGGGGAACCCGACATCCCAATCCCGACAGAAAACGATCGGAAAATGATAGGATTCTGTGTGAGTTGGGTCACGATGCCCACACTCGTTGATCAGGAATCAAGATTAACGCATCTCGCCCTGCATTCGCAAAAGTTTCTATCCTGCCATGATTGTGAGTCAACCTGTCGCGGAGAGCTCGCCCGGAGCCTCTCTGCAAAATTTTCCCCGACTGCGCCGGGGCATCAACGAAGTTTTCCCGGAACTGCCGGATTCTCCCAACCCCGAGGAGAATTTGGGCCGGCGGTTGGCTCAGAGCGATCGCCCCCTGCGGATCAAGTTGGGGATCGACCCCACGGGTTCCGATATCCACCTCGGACACAGCATCATTTTTCGCAAGCTGCGGGCGTTCCAGGACGAGGGACACACGGCGGTCCTGATCATCGGCGATTTGACCGCCCGCATCGGCGACCCCACCGGCAAATCCGAGGTCCGCAAGCAACTCACCGCCGAGGACGTCGAACGCAACGCCCAAACTTACCTGGACCAACTGCGCCCGATTTTGGATTTCGACACCCCCGGACGCCTGGAAATTCGCCGCAATTCGGAATGGCTGTCCAAACTCGACCTGGCGAAAATCTTGGACCTGCTCTCCCGGATGACCGTAGGCCAGATGTTGGCGAAGGAGGGATTTTCTCTCCGGTTTGAAAAGGAAAATCCCATCTATTTGCACGAATTTCTCTACCCCCTCATGCAGGGATACGATTCGGTGGCCGTGGCAGCGGACGTGGAATTGGGAGGAACCGATCAGAAATTCAACCTCGCCGTGGGGCGGGATTTGCAGCGCTATTTCGGACAGCGCCCCCAGTTCGGTTTATTGATGCCGATTTTGATCGGGACGGACGGGGTGCAAAAAATGTCCAAGTCCCTGGGAAATTACGTCGGGCTTTCGGAAGATCCCCTGACCATGTACTCGAAATTGGAGAAAGTCCCCGACAGTTTGATCGCCGAATATTTCGAGTTGCTCACCGATCGCCCCCTGGATAAACTCCCCGAAAATCCCCGCGATCGCCAAAAATTATTAGCCCTCGATGTCGTCACCCAATACCACGGTGAAGCGGCGGCTTCGGAAGCCCAAAAGGCGGCTTTAACTTTGGTGCAGGGAGATGCGAAACGGGCCGAAGCCGTCCCGGAATTTTCCCTGGAAACCGTGGAGTTCCCCGCCAAGTTATTCTATATTTTGGGTGCCAGCGACCTGTGCAAGAGCGGCAGCGATGCGAGGCGACAAATTCAGAACGGTGCGGTGCGGATCGACGGCGATCGCGTCTCCGACCCCAACCTCACTTTCGACTCCCCCGACGAACTCAAAGGCCGGGTCCTGCAAGTTGGAAAAAAGAAATTTGTCCGGTTGGTTTAAACCCCCAATCCCCGACGTTCTCCAGAATTGGGCAACCCTATAAGGTTGCCCCCACCCAGAAGGGAAAGAGAATCGGTCATATTTCATTTTTCACTTTCCCCACACCCCACACCCCACCCCCCACACCCCAATTCGACAACCATGACGATCGATAATGTTATTGTCCCCTTAGATGTCCCCACCCAGGCGGATGCGATCGCCCTGATCGAAACCCTGCCCCAAGTTTCGTTTTGGAAGGTGGGATTGGAGCTGTTCGTCAGTTGCGGGCCGCAAATTTTAAAGCAGCTCAAACAGCGCAACAAACGCATTTTTTTGGATCTGAAAATTCACGACATTCCCAACACTGTGGCGGGGGCTTGCCGCGCCGCCGCCAGTTACGGGGTGGATTTGATTACCATTCACGCCACCGCCGGAAAAGTCGCCCTGAGAGCGGCTCAGGAAGCGTCGGAGATCGGCGCGAAAGAGGCGGGCGTACCCGCCCCCCAATTGATCGCCATCACCCTCCTGACGAGCCTCAACGCCCGGGAATTGGCTTTCGACCTCAAAATTCCCCTGGAACTGCCGGAGTACGCCTTACACATGGCATTGTTGGCGAAGGACTGCGGTTTGGCGGGGGCGGTTTGTTCTCCCCAGGAGGTGGAACAGTTGCGGCGGACCTGCGGGGATGATTTTTTGCTGGTGTGTCCCGGTGTCCGTCCGAGTTGGGCGGAAAAGGGCGATCAGCGGCGATCGCGCACCCCTTCGGAAGCGGTGAAGGCGGGGGCGAATTATTTGGTGATCGGGCGCCCCATCACCCAGGCGAATAACCCGTCGGCGGCGTTGAAGTTGATTTCGGAAGAACTCAAAATGATTTAATTAGGAGTGAGAAGAATCCGAGGATTTTGAGCTTTGGAAGTCGATCGCGGCGGGGGGTTTGTTGCCGGTGTTGCGGACGTCGATCAGCCGGTTGAGGAGGTCGAACCAAAACGATGATCCCATCGAGATCGCGATCGCGGTCAGGGTCCAACCTAAAATCGCCCGCAGCAGTTTGAAGCTGGAAAAGTCGGCCCCGAATTGATAACTTAAATTGGCGGCGTTCCAACCCACGGGGAGAGAGAAAAACTCCCGTTCCACCCCGTTTAAAAAATTCGGGCTGACGAGGCTTTGGCAATCTTTGGGTTCTAAAGATGCGCGTTCCAAACAGTCGAGATATTTCGACAGGGCATTTTCGCTCAAAACGAAGTCAACATTTTGGCTCACCTGTTCGCGGAGGACGGGTTCCAAAGACAGGCGGGTGGCGAGATTTAAAGTATCGACATTCAGCAGGACGGCGACGGCGAAACCGAGCACCAAAATCATCCCTTTTACGCGACGCTTGAAGACTCCGGAGGCGCGATCCATCGACTGTTTAAACCACCCGATCAACTCGGATTCCAAGGATTTGATAAAGGGTTTCTTGTCGCCGTCGATCTGGGCTTTGTTGGCCAGCGATCGCATCAGTTCGATCCGCTCTTTGTCGAGGAGCTTTTGGACTTCATCGGAGGCGATCGCTTCCCGGAAGTCTTCCACGGAAAGCGACACGATTCTTTCTTCGATCCCCGCCGCTTCCATCAACAGGTCGATCAGCGCCAGGGCGAAGATTTCGTCGGGGATGTAAGACGGACCCGCCGCCCCCTTGTCGCGATCCATTTTGTAATTTTTCAGCGATCGAATTAACGGATGTTCGTACAACTTCCGGGCGATTTCCGCTCCCAAAATACTCTCGATGGACGATTTCAGGTTTTTGGCCCGCCAATCAAATAAGTACGCCGAAATCAGTTCTTGCAGGTCGGAAACCAGCAGGCTCAAAATGAGGTAAACTAAAAACAAACCGATCGCGACGTTGAGCAGAGAAGGAATATTCATCTCGTCAATTGATGCCGTACAATTCTACCGAAAGATTGACACCCGGTTTCCGGGGCTCGGGGGAGCCGATCAACCGCGTCCCTCGCGCCGATCTCGCCGGACTGTGCCCCGGCGAAACTGAAAAACCGGCTCCCTGGCGAAAATCTCCCTTTTCATCCTCGCTTCCTTACCCCGATGCCGGGGGGCGATCAACAGTCGGAGAAGGGTTTCCGAAATTAATTATACGCGGGATGGGCGGCTGACTCGTTTAATATAAATAATTATTGCAAAACATTGACATGGAACTATATATCTGATATAATATTAAGAAGGCTAAATGTAAAAAAAGGGTCATTGCGCGGAGCGAACGATCTTGACAAGTTGACAGCTCGGTGTCAGGATTGGAGGGTCTATCCAGACAAAAATCAAAGAAATTATTCGGGCATCTATGCAATGGTAAAGGCGATTGTCATACCGACAATTACAGTCGCCCCCAAATAACCCCAAAAGTCACCAGAATACTGGCGATCGTCAAAGGAGAAGTTATGTCAGATATAACCAAAGAAGAAATGCGCGAAAGGCTGGCGAACATCGAGCAAATTCGCGATATAATTTTTGGTTCAAATATTCGGGAATTTAATAATCGCTTCGAGAAAATGGAGTCCGACCTGTCCCGACTCCAGCAGGAACTGTACGATTATGCCCAACAGGTGAAGAGTATTTTATCGACCGAAATCCGGGCGACCAACGAATCCTTGGAAAAAAAGATCAAGACTCTCGGCAGCGAAAGCAAAGAAGAGGCGGCGGAACTGCGACAGCAGCTCGAACGGCTCAACCGCAAGTTTTCCAACGGCATCGAAGCCCTCGACGAATCTCTCGACAGTCAGACCACCTTGCTCCGGGAAGAATTTACCGAAACCCGCGATCGCTTGCAAGAGGACTTTAGGGACTTGAAAAAACAGGTGTTCGAGCAGCTCGATCAGCGGTTGTCGATGATCAGAGATACGAAGGTTTCCAAACATGACATGGCGGAAATCCTATTTGAAATGGGGATGAAGCTGAAGGGAACCGAATTCGTGCCGCAGCTCCAAGAAGCCGCCGATACGAATATGTACACCGACATTCAACTGCTGGAAGGGACCGAGAATAAATAAACCGTTTTGACCGTGGGAAAGGGGCGGTTTGAAATGGCATCAATTGGGCGAGGTCAATTCGGGATGCTTTGGCCGCGACAATTCAATTCAAAAATTGGGGGTAGCATCCGATGGGCAGATCCAACAAAAAAACGGCCACCATGAACGGGCAGAAAGATGTCGATTTAAAATCCCACCAGCCGGAAGAACAACTGGAAGGATTGGTCAATCTGTTGGTGGATGTTTTGATCGGAAAGTCCGACGCCGATCGCATCCCCGAAAATTTGCCGCCATTCCCAGACGCAGACAATTCAAGGGTTGAGAATGAAAAGAGCGAGCCGGAAAACAGGGTAGAGGCTTTTTCCCATCAGCCCGAGGAAAATCGGGCGGTCCGACTCGAAGAGCGGTTTTCCGGCGATCGCGACCATTTGCCGAACCCACCCGTCACCTCCTCGGAATTGGTGCCCGAAGGTGAGGAATTGCGAACCGAGAGGCTGCGGTTAATTGAAATCGACCCCGACGAGTGCGGCCAGTCGGAGGAGAAATGGACGGAGGATGGAAATGGGGACTCCCATTCGGGGGGTGATGTTTCCTCCGATCGTTGGCATCAAAAACAGACCGCCTCGGAGTCTGCCGGGGGCGACGAAACCGATACAGAAATCAAACCGGCAGAAGATGTTTCCGATCCGTTCGACGCCTTGCAGGATTTACTGCTCGGTTCAAAGTTATCAGAATTTGAAGAAATCACGAAAGCTTGTCTTGAAACTGAGTTACCGAAGCTGCACGAAAAAATCGCTTCTACCGATCAGAAACTCCAAACGGTTCAGGAGAACTTTGACGATCCGGACAAAATTTTTCAGCTCTTGGTTCCGGCGATACAAGAAATTATAAGCCGCGAAATTACCGCATCTAAAGAAGATGTCATTTCTTCAATCGTGCCGATCATCGATGAAATCATTACCAGTAAAAAGCGACAAAATAAATCGGGAATGATCGATGCGATCGCCGACCTGCTACCCGGGGCGATTTCTCAGCATATTAAAAACTCTCCCGAAGAAGTGGCCCAAGCCCTGGCGCCCGAAGTCGCGATCGCGATTCGGGAGCAAAGAAAACTGGATCGGGATGCGATCGCCAACGCCTTGGCGCCGGAAATGGGGAGGGCGATCAAAGAACAAGTTCGCCTGGAACGGGATGCGATGGTGGATGCGTTGTATCCGGTGATCGGCAATACCATCAGCAAATACCTGACCGAAGCCATTCAAAATATCAACCAAAAAGTTGCCAACGCCTTGAGCGTGGAGGGAGTCACCCGAAAAGTTCGAGCCAAATTTCAAGGGGTTTCGGAAGCTGAACTGATCCTGCAGGAATCGATGCCGTTCAGCATCCAAGCTATATTTTTAATTCATAAAAGTTCGGGATTAATTATGTCCGACGTGCAAACCTCCGGCAGCCATAGCCTCGAATCGGAAATGATCGGGGGGATGTTGACGGCGATCCGGAGTTTCGTCAGCGACTGCATCGTTCAACCGGACGATTATTCGGAACTCAACGAAATTGAATATGGTGCTTCCAAAATTATTCTGGAAGTGGCGGGTTACTGCTATTTAGCCGTCGTCATCAAAGGGGAACCGACCCAAAAATTTGTTGCCAAAATGCGGAAAACGATGGGGACAATCGTTTTGGATTACGGCGACGCGATCGAAAACTTTGACGGCGATCGCGAAAGCATTCCAGCGGCCGTCAATCAACTGTTGGAGAAATTGATACAATTTCCGGTCGAAAATAAATCCAATCGGCTCCCGATCGCGCTGCTCGGTGTGGGGGTGTTTTTGGGGTTAGCCGTCCTCGTGCCTTGGGGATATTTTTCTGCTCAAAATGCCCGGGAACGGCGCATCGAAACCCAAACCGCCGAATTGTTGGACTCGACCCCCGAATTAGCGATTTATAAAATCGGCGTGGATGTGGACGGCGATCGCTTAAAATTAACCGGAAAAGTTCCCAATGAAAGACTGCGAAACTTGGCGGGAAGTCTGGCGTTATCCACCGCCCCAGAGTTGGAATTGGACAATCAAACCATCGCCGTCGATGTCCCCCCCGATCCCGTCGCCACCGCCGGGGAAGTGGAGCGATTGACCGCCCTCTTTAACGAACTTCCCGGCATTTCAATTCAAACCAATTATCGCGATCGCCAAGTCGCGATCGATGGTCAAGTCAGGCAAATGAAAGATGCCCATAAAATTTCCGAAGCCTTTGAAAAAATTCCCGGAGTCCGGTCGGTTTTCAGCACCTTAAAAGTCGATCCGGTACACATCGAAAACCGCATTTACTTCGACGGGGGGTCGGCCCAATTGAACCCCAAAGATATCGCCATCATCGCCCGCATCAAAGACGTTCTCCATCGCTATCCCCGACTCTCCCTCAAAATAATCGGCCACACCGATGTCAGGGGCAATGCCGCCAAAAACCAGCAATTGGCCCTCAAGCGAGCCGAAGCCGTGCGGGACGCTCTCACTCAACAGGGTATCGACCCGAACCGCCTGGAAGTGGTGGGGAACCCGGAGCCACCGACCGATGTCGCATCTCATCAACCTTTCCTGTTGGGCAGAACTGTGGTATTTGAAATCATAGAAAAATCGGCAGAATAACCTCAATAAAATGTCTACAATCTCCAAAAAAATGTGCATGGTCGGCGATTTCAGCGTCGGCAAAACCAGCCTGATCCGGCAATTCGTCGATCGCCAATTCAGCGACCAATATTTATCAACCGTGGGAGTCAAAATTTCCCGGAAAAATGTCGAATTGCGGGATGTAAAAGGGCAAGAAACGCTGAATTTGCAGTTGTTAATTTGGGATATCGAAGGACACACGAAATTCAAGGCGATCGCGCCCTCTTACCTGCGGGGGGCCGCCGGGGTGATGTTGGTCGCGGATCTGACCCGCCCAGAAACGATCGAGCGCCTGATCGAACATTTTAATTTGTTTTTATCCGTGAATCCCAAGGGAGAAATAATCGTCGCTTTGAACAAATCCGATTTGGTGGGCGAGTCCCAACTGCAAAAGCTGACCCGGTGCGTCCCGCCCGAAATCTGCGAAAAAGCCGTGGGAATTTATCAGACTTCAGCGAAAACGGGCGATTATGTCGATGAAATTTTTCAAAAATTGGCCGAGAAGATGGTGGAACCCGCTTGACCCGCGATCGCAATTTGAGCCGGAGAAGGACAGCTCGAACCAGTATAATTAATGAGTGTCAAGATGTGTCGAAAATCAAATCGAGGACGACATGAAACAGGTTCGGCCCAAAATTGTAGTTCCCCATCACTTAGAATATCTGATTTTGGATGGCAATTTCATCGTCCGTGAAATTTCGGCGACGGCGGGGGATTTTGCCGACCCACCCGAACAGTTAATTCCCGGCGAGGATGTCCGCAACGGGTTCCCGGAACTGTTCGGAACCGAAGAAATTTTGGCGGAAGTTTTGCGGGGAGAACTGCCCAGCTTTGAATTGAAGGGGATCGGTCGTTTCTCCGAAGCATCTCCCCCCGTTTATTTCGATTTATTTGTCAACCCCCATCGCCATCCAGAAACCCAGGAAGAGCAGCTCATTATTTTCTTGGCAAACGTGACAGAACGGATGGTTCTGGAACAAAAGTTAGTCCAAGCGACCAACGAAACCAGCCTTTTGTTAAATGCTCTGGCGGAAAGCGAAGAACGATATCGCGATCTGTTTGAAAATGCCAGCGATTTGATCCAGTCTTTCGGCCCCGACGGTCATTTCATGTACGTCAACAGAGCCTGGAAAGAAACCCTCGGATATGCGGACTCGGAAATCAAAGATCTGACGATTTTTGATATCATTCATCCCGACAGCAAATTTCAATTTTTGCAAATTTTTTCCCGTTTGATATCGGGGGAAGCGATCGATTCTTTGAGGTCAGAATTTATCACAAAAGATCGCCGGACGATCGCGGTCGAAGGCAGTATCAATTGCAAATTGAAAGATGGCAAAGCGATCGCCACCCGGGCGATTTTGAGAGACATCACCGCACGGTTGCTGTCGGAAGCAGCCTTGCAGCGGGAACGAGAACAAACGGAACGGCTGTTGCTGAACATATTGCCCAAAAAAATTGCCGACAAGCTCAAACGCCAACCCAGCATCATGGCCGAAAGTTTTTCCGAGGTGACAGTTTTGTTCGCCGATATCGTCGGTTTTACGGAGTTGGCATCCCAGCTTTCTCCGGTGGATTTGGTTAACCTCCTTAATCAAATTTTTTCCGCTTTCGACCTCCTCACCGAAGCCTACGAATTGGAGAAAATAAAAACGATCGGAGATGCTTACATGGTGGTCGGTGGCCTGCCCACCCGGCGGGACGATCACGCGATCGCCATCGCCGAAATGGCCCTGAAAATGCAAAAAGTTTTGGGCGAGTTCAATCGTACACGGGACAAAAAATTGAGCATCCGCATCGGCATTCACAGCGGACCCGTCGTGGCAGGGGTGATCGGCCTGAAAAAGTTTATCTACGATTTGTGGGGGGATACGGTCAACACCGCATCTCGGATGGAGTCTCACGGCATACCCGGAAAAATTCACGTCTCAGAGGTGACATATCAACTGTTAAAAGACCGGTATTTATTCGAGAAGCGAGAGCCGATCTACGTCAAAGGAAAAGGTCAAATGAACACCTATTTTCTCTTCGATATGGATGAAAATAACGACGACAATCAGGGCGAAAATTTTTGTCTTATACCACCCGATCGCACTCCGCCACCTTTCGCCCCCATTTCCGAAACAGAACGGCCGGGAAATTGAGGCGATCGCCCCCGAGTTGAGATACAATAGCGATCGAGAGTTTCGGAAATCCGGAATTCTAAAGGGGCGCGATCGCACGATCCCCATTCAAACCTGTAAAATATAGACGATATCGCTAAAATAAAAATCAATCGAACATCGCACGAATCCCGACCATGACAGTAACTTCCCCCGTAGACTTTCAAGACGAATTTGACATCATCGTGGTGGGTGCGGGACACTCTGGCTGTGAAGCGGCATTGGCTTCGGCGCGTTTGGGGTGTCGCACCTTGCTGCTCACCCTCAACCTGGATAAAATCGCGTGGCAACCCTGTAACCCCGCCGTCGGGGCGCCGGCTAAATCCCAACTCACCCACGAAGTCGATGCGTTGGGGGGAGAAATCGGCAAAATGGCCGATCGCACCTACCTGCAAAAGCGCCTCCTCAACAGTTCTCGCGGCCCCGCAGTCTGGGCGCTGCGGGCACAAACCGACAAGCGGGAATATGCGGCAGTGATGCGCGGCATCGTCGAAAATCAAGAAAATCTCTCCGTCCGCGAAGGGATGGTGACGGATTTAGTATTAGGAAATAACGACGAAATTATCGGCGTCGAAACCTATTTCGGCGTCGCCTTTCGCTGCCGAGCCGTCATCCTCACCACCGGCACCTTTTTGGGCGGCGTAATTTGGGTGGGAAATAAATCCATGCCAGCCGGACGAGCCGGAGAATTCGCCGCCGTGGGATTGACGGAAACCCTCAACCGTTTGGGGTTTGAAACCGGGCGCCTGAAAACCGGAACTCCGGCGCGGGTGGACAAGCGCTCCGTCGATTATACCCACTTGGAACCCCAGCCGGGAGACGATCGCGTGCGGTGGTTCAGTTTCGACCCCCAAGCGTGGGTGGAACGGGAACAAATGAACTGTTATTTGACCCGGACGACCCCAGAAACCCACCGTTTAATTCAGGAAAATTTGCATTTATCTCCCGTTTACGGCGGCTGGGTGGACGCGAAAGGACCCCGCTACTGTCCGAGTATCGAAGATAAAATTGTCCGGTTTGCGGACAAGGAAAGTCACCAGATTTTTATCGAACCGGAAGGGCGCAATATTCCCGAACTTTACATCCAGGGATTTTCCACCGGATTGCCGGAGAAATTGCAGTTGGAAATGTTGCGAACCCTCCCCGGTTTGGAAAACTGCGTGATGCTGCGTCCGGCCTACGCGGTGGAATACGACTATTTGCCCGCGACGCAATGTTATCCGACGATGATGACCAAGAAAATAGAGGGGCTATTTTGTGCGGGTCAGATCAACGGAACCACCGGCTATGAAGAGGCGGCGGCCCAAGGCATCGTCGCCGGAATTAATGCGGTTAAATTAGTGCGGGGCGAGGAGGCGATAATCTTTCCTCGGGAACAGAGTTATATCGGCACGTTGATTGACGATTTGTGTACGAAAGATCTGCGGGAACCCTACCGAATGCTGACGAGTCGTTCCGAGTATCGGCTGTTGCTGCGATCGGACAATGCCGACCGGCGGCTGACGCCGTTGGGCCGGGAAATCGGTTTGATCGACGATCGCCGCTGGGAATTGTTCCAACGCAAACAGGCGAATATTCTCGCCGAAAAAAAACGGTTGGAAACCACCCGAGTCAAGGAACGGGAGGAAGTGGGGGTGGCGATCGCATCCGATACCCAACAGCGAATTAAAGGATCGATCACCCTGGCGGAATTGTTGCGGCGTCCGGGATTCCACTATCCCCAATTGGAACAATACGGCCTCGGCCGTCCGGAGTTGGAATTAGCCGAAAAAGAAGGGGCGGAAATCGAGATCAAATATTCCGGCTACATGGAACGCCAGAAAAACCAGATCGACCAAATCAGCCGCCACGCCAACCGCAAACTTCCCGAAAATTTGGACTACATGAAAATCGAAACCCTGTCGATGGAGTCTCGGGAAAAGTTGAACCGAGTCAAGCCACTGACCATCGGTCAGGCATCCCGAATTGGCGGGGTGAATCCGGCGGACATCAACGCCTTGTTGATTTATTTGGAAGTGCGAAACCGGCAACCGGCGGCGGCGGGGAAGTAGTTTGATCCCACCCAACCCTCCCCTTCGCAAGGGGAGGGCTATGATCGATTATTTGAGGATTTTTATGGCGATTCAACTCGAATTATTTCCGTTGGAAACTGTTTCCAAAAAGAAAGGGCGATCGGGTACATTTTCTGATAATATGAAATTGCCCGTTCATCGCTGGTTTCGGTATTCGGCGGGTTTTTCGGCGGAATGGGTCGAGGAAATCATCGAAAACTGCGGTTTTGATTCCCCTCAAATTCTCGATCCATTTGTCGGGTCGGGAACGGTTGCGATCGCGGCCGATCGCTTGGGAGTCAACGGCATCGGCATCGAAGCGCATCCATTCGTCCGTCGAATCGCCAAAGCCAAAACGTTCTGGTCATCGTCAATTACAGAATTTGAAAATCGGGCGTTTGATATCCTGAAATTTGCAAAAAACTGTTCTGCAATACCGCAAAACTACCCCTCATTAATTATCCGCAGCTTTTCACCCGACGTACTTACGGAGTTAAATAAGCTGAAGTTGGCTTGGGAATCTTACAGCGATCGCTCTCCGGCTTCGGAGTTGAATTGGCTGGCAATTACCGCCATTCTCCGAGTGTGTTCCGGCGTGGGAACCGCACAATGGCAGTATATCTTACCCAACAAAACAAAAAAGAAAGTCATTCCCCCTTTGGAAGCATTTGTGGCACAGGTTGAAATGATGAAAGCCGACATGAGGGAGTTACAAGAAATCGGCCGTCAACCCGCCGCTAAAATTATCAAATCTGATGCCAGAAATTGTCCAGAAATACCCGATCGCTCCATCGATTTAGTCATCACTTCTCCTCCCTACGCCAACAATTACGATTATGCCGATGCGACCCGATTTGAACTGTCATTTTGGGGAGAAATTGACGGTTGGGGAGATTTGCACGTGGCAGTCAGACAATATCTGATCGTTTCCTCATCCCAACACGCATCGCGATCGCGATTGTCCCTCGAAACTCTCTTAAATTCCCCCGAACTCCGACCGATCCGAGAAGAAATTGCGGGGGTTTGCGATCGCCTGTCATCGGAGCGATTATTGCACGGCGGAAAAAAGCACTATCATACGATGATAGCCGCCTATTTTGTCGGGATGGCAAAAGTCTGGTCCGAACTGAAAAGAGTCTGTCATGACGATTCAAAAATCTGTTTCGCGATTGGCGATTCCGCACCCTATGGGATTCACGTTCCCGTTGATCGCTGGTTGGGAGAATTGGCGATCGCCGCCGGTTTTGCAGATTATGAATTTGATAAATGGCGCGATCGAAATACCAAATGGAAAAATCGAAAACATCGATTTCCCTTACACGAAGGAATCCTTTGGGTCGCCAACCATTCGCGGGGACTGAATAGGTCTCGACTTTGACCGTTAGATTCTCGGAATCGGATCGAAAATTGGGTCAGATGCGATAAAATAATCGAGATGCTTTGGCTTAGGATAGGGAAATTGTGGCTCAAGATTGCCGGAGGAATGACGGAAACGCGATCGCACCCGACCATCGCCTGACGGGTTTGGTGGGACAGTCCTTGGATGTGATCGAAGCGGCGTTGAACGACCCGGAACTCCCGCCGCGCGATCGCGCAGAGATGGCGTTGAAAGTGTTGGAACTGGCTGGGCACCCGAGTTCTCTCAGAAGTTCGGGAACCTCAGAAATTTTATATCCGAATGTCGTCCAAATTGACAACTTTTTATCCCCCGAAGAGCAGGAAGAAACCCTCGAAATTGCCTTTGCAAATCGCGACCAATTTTTGCCGTCAGGGGTCGTAAAACAAGAAAAAGGAGTTCGTAAATCTTCCGTTTTGTTGATGAAAAATTTTGAAAAATTTTATCAAAAATTTAGATTTAAAATTCTTAAATTTAGACCGGATATCCTCGAAAAACTCGACCTCCCCCCTTTTTTGGTGTCCGGGCTGGAAATGCAGATGACCGCCCACAATGACGGGGAATATTATCGCATCCATCAAGATGTGGACGGCGACAAAATGGCGAATCGGGTTTTGTCCTACGTCTACTATTTTTATCGGGAACCCAAGGCATTTTACGGGGGCGAGCTGAGGCTTTACGAAACCCACATCGACGGTGAAAAAGCCGGAATTGGCGATCGATTGAAAACCGTCGAACCCCGCCACAACAGCATCGTCTTTTTTGACAGTCGCTTCAAACACGAAGTGCTTCCGGTTTATTGTCCTTCCCGACAGTTTGAAGACAGTCGATTTACGATCAACGGCTGGATTCACCGGTAAAGTGGGGAGTGGGGAGTCGGTCGTAGGGAGTAGGGAAGAGGGAAAAACGCCTCAATCCTCACTTCTCACTCCTGACTCCTCCCCACTCGGGGAATCTAAAATCTAAAATTCCCCACACCAAAGATTAGCGGTCGTAGGGCGCACAGGTTCCGCGACCCCACTGGCCGTCATAGCCGACGGAAATTTCGCTTCCCGGTTCGGGTTGGAAATCCGCCATATCGATTAAAACCACATCGGCCATTCCCCGCACACTACCCCGAAAGATTCCCTGACCCTGTTCGTTGTTGCGATCGAATGTCAAATGATCGGATGTTGCGACCCCCGCACCTGTCATCACGTTGCGAAATTCCACCTGCTGCATGAAGCCGGACTCCGGACTGTGGGGGACGGTAAAAGACAGGCGCGCGGCGGGGATGACACCCATACAGATCAGGTCAAATGCCCGGGCTGCGGGGACGAAAATTCCCAAAACGCCGATTCCCGCCAGCGTCGAAATTGCCATCAATTTGATAGATTTCAAACCGTTCAATCGTGCTTCTCCTCACATTAAAGATAAATTTATTAAGGCTTATACCACAAAATTGAAATTCAATCGATCGCAGTTTTTCAGTTCGTCGGGGCAGGCCGAGTTCCGGTCGGTATTCCGTTTGAAAGTTGCGGCACCCTCGACCCCTGCTATAGTGGGCACAAACGTGCGACGTGAGTTTCTGTCATGAACAACCCTCCTCCCCCCGACGATCGCGAAATCGACCCGATCACCCTGACCGCGATCGTGGTGGCGCTATTATTTATTCCCCTGATTCTGGCTGGCTTCTTTTCCTAAACCGAACCGAATCGGATTCCCGGGGCGATGCCGAGTCCACCCGATTCGGTCGGTTTGGGTCAAAACCTGTTCCGGTTGATTCGTCGCCGCATTTTTCCCCTCAGATGCGATCGCGAATCCGGTCCAACAACTCCGCGATCGAAATTTGACCCGACAAAAACTCGATCGCCATCCGCTCCATCAGTCCCCGCAGGTCGGCGGGAAGATCCGGGGCCGGACAGACGGGGAGCGATTTTTGACCCCCGCCAATTTTCAAACTGGAGTGGTCCAAAATCAGGATCGGCGGCAGCGTGACCCGGGGATGTTCCCGGGGGGAGGCGACCCGCAGCAGGGTGGACAGAGCCCGCATCAGCAGGGGCGAGGCCGGATCTCGCACGCAAATCAGCAGCAGATCGACGCTCAGAAATTGCAACTGCTGGAGAATTTCCTCCCACGACCGCCCCAAGGACCCCCGGAACCCCGCCGTCTGCAGGTATTGAATCAACGCCCGCTCAATTTTTCCGGTGGGGTCATTCGAGGATGTGGCGGGGGAGTCATCGCCCCGTTCCCGCGGCATCGGAGTCCCCTCCGACTCGGCAAAATCCGGGAGGGTGGAGAGATCGACCACCAAAATATTCGGCTTCCAACTCATCCCGGCGGCGACCTGAATCACCTGCAAGAGCGCCGAAGTCGCGGTGTCGGAGGGGCGGTTCCGGTCAGTTTGGGAGGCCAAGCAGGGGAACACCGACAGGGTTTCGACCTGATTCGCCGCGGCCGTCGTCGCCGAATCCAGCGTCACCAAGGGGATGTTCGCCAAATGTTCCTGTTCGCCGAACTGTTGCAGGAACGCCACCCGGTCGTCCACGCCGTCGGTATTGTCAAGCACGATCGCATCCGGATGCCAAATTCGCGCCAGCAGTTCCGCCTGGTTGAGGTCGTCGGCCTCCAAAATCCGGCAGTGGGAAATCTGGGGGTGGCGGTGGCGGTGGGGGAGTCCGCCGCCGGGCAACTGCAAGTTGCCGCGGACGCGGGAGGGTCTGGGAAACGTCGATTCCGGCCTGTCCCCCGGGGGGCGGTAGCTGTCCCCGACGGGGCTCAACCACAGCACCGTCAGCCGCTTGGCGGGTTCGGGCTCGGGACGTTGTTCGAGTTGGGCCAGGGCCGACTGTAGGTCCGACTTGTGCACCGGCAGGCTGAGAAAGCCGTCGCAGCAACCCTGGACCGCCCGCTTTTTGTCCCCGAGGGTGGCGGTGATGAACACCGGAATTTGGCGGGTTTCCGCGTCCGTCTTCAGCAGCGTCAGCACGTCCCAACCGGAGAGCAGGGGCAGCAGGGGGTTGAGGAAAATCACCCGGGGTTGCAGCCGCCGCGCCTTTTCCACCGCCTCCGTGCCGGTGCGGGCCACGATCGCCCGGTAGCCCAAACTCGCCACGCGATCGCTCAGGTCGTGGATGAACCGGGGGACGGCCTCCACGATCAGGATCAGGCGGGATTGCACCTGGGGGGTCGGCCGGGTCGAAGCGGGGGGCGGGCGTCGGGAATCGGGTGTCGGGGACGGGCTGTGCTCCCAATCCAAGGCGTCCGATTTCCAGCGCTTTTGGGGGGGAGCCGGGGGCAGTAGCAGCGTGAATTGGGAGCCTTCCCCGTGTTTGGAGATGAAGCTGACGTCGCCGCCGTGGAGTCGGGCCAACCGCTGGGTGAGCACCAACCCCAACCCCGTCCCCTCGAATTTGCGGGTCAGGGGGCTCTCGAGCTGCTGGAATTTTTCAAAGATCAGGTGTTGCTTGTCCTCGGGGATGCCGATGCCCGTATCCCAGACGGTGAAAGCGATCCAGTCCTCCCAACGGCCGACGCGCAGCCCCAGGGAACCCCCGTCGGGGGTGAATTTGAAGGCGTTGGAGATCAGGTTGACGAGCATCTGCCGCAGCCGCAGTTCGTCGGCTTCGATGGTCTTGAGGTCCGGTTCGATCTCCAAGGTGAAGGGCTGCCCGGTTTCGGGGGATTCGGTTTCGCCCCCGCCCCCGCCCCCGTCCTGCTGTTGCAGTTGTCGGGCCGTTTCCAGAGCGCGATCGCAGGCGGCGCGGATGTCCACCCCTCCCGAGACCAGTTCCAACTGTCCGGTTTCGATGCGGGTCAGATCTAAAATGTCGTTGACCACCATCATCAGGTGGCGCCCGCTCTGGTGGATCAGTTGGGCGTAGCGGGCCTGGCGATCGCTCAGTTCCCCCAAAGAGCGGTCTTTGAGCAAGCTCGACAATCCCAAAACCGCCGTCAGGGGGGTTTTCAGTTCGTGGCTGATGCAGGCCAAAAACTCGTCTTTGAGCCGGTTGAGTTGGATCAGGTCGGCATTTTTGGCGGCCAGTTCCTGGGCGACCCGGTGCTGTTCGGTGATATCCTGAGCCAGGATCAGCCACAGCCCGCTCGGGGTTTGGGAGGCGTTCGGTTCCTGCAACGGCTGGCGGGCGAACTGCCAGACTCGCTCCTGGCTGTCGGGGGACGGACAAATGCAGACGTAGGTGTCCGGACTCGAACCCAGGTGGCACCAGGGCGGCATGGCAGAAGCGACAGGGGGGGTGTCGTCGCCGGCGGGTTCCGGGTCGGGGGCGTTGGCGGTTTGGAGGAGGATCGCTCCGGCCGTTTGGGAGCCGTCCCGGGTCGGGTCGCCGCCACCGACAGCCCCGCACATCCCGGGTTGGAAGCCCGTCCGACACCGGAAAGAAGCGGTTTCCCCGCCGTCCCACTTCGTCACCGTCCGGGCCGCGTCGCGGACGGCTTCGGGTTCGTTCCCCACCTGCGATCGCCAAGCCAGATTTTGACCCAACACCTGCCCCCCTTCCGTTTGCAGCATCATCGGCAGGGGCAGTGGTTCCAACAGTTGCAGCAGGGACGCCACGAAGGGAAAGCTTTGGGGCGCCTCCACCGCCGACTCCCGGGAGACAGACCGGCGTCGTTTGGGTCGGCCGGGGGGCTTCATGACCGCCAGTTGCAGCAGTTTCAGCAGATCCACGAGCCCCAAAAACTGCCCCGTCTCGTCGATCAGGGCGATGGGCGAGAGGTTCTGGGTTTCATCATTATTTCCCGAGAAAGAGGCGATCGGGTTCCACCCCAAATCCTGGCCGATTTGCTGCAAGTAGGCCCAAAAATCCTTCCAACTCAGATGGGCCGGAACCAGCAGCAGGGGCTCGATCAGGCGATCGTCCAGACCCCGTTTTGACCGGGGTCCCCGCCGCGACGAACCGGGGGAAATGTAAGGCATCAAACTGCGGAGATGAACCAGTCCGACGGGATGTTGCTCGGCGTTGACGACGACGGCGCAATCGTGATTGCCTTCCGATAACACTAACCACAACGCATCGAGGGTGATGCCCCGGAAACAGACGGGCACCCTCCGAATTAGCGTTTGGAGAGAAATTGGAGAAGACATGGATCGTTGGGTGTTGGGCGTACATCGATATTCGGCTAACAGCATCCTCTCGACTGAAAACGGGACGATTTCACCTCCCCCGGCATCCGACCTCGGACTCTCAACCTGCGATTTTCGGGATCTCGGGCTTCAAACTGGCTCGGGTTTCGGTTCGGGTGTAAAATCCGAAAGTCTCCGGATACAATTGACAAACTTTGCCGGTCAACTCAATTCTGTTAGCGATCGCGGCTCACCCCGAAAGGAACTGTTCTCAGGATGTACCCTAATCTAATTTAGATCTTCGGGGATTGAACCATAAGATGTCAATATAGAAATCATTAAATTTAATTCCCCTTTCCGGCTGATTTTGTTCGGATTGATTTAAGAAAAATTGGGCGGATGATCGCGATCGCATCCCATCTCCCCCGGGGAAGGACATTTGCCACGCCGAGACGTTTCGGAAACCGGGCGTTCGGAATTTTCACATTTTTACCTCTCTCTCCGGAGAGATTTGTCGCCGCCTGGGGTCAATTTTTTTGAATGATTAATTTTTCGGTCATGACGCGATCAAAAATACCCCCAAAACCATCGCGCTCGCCCCCGATAGCCGTTCCTCTATTTTCCGTTCTCCGAGGATAAAATGCCCGCACAAAACGCCGATGGGGGCACTCAACCGTTTGATGGAAATGACGTGGACGACGGAGGTCAAAGTCAGCGCCCACGTCTGACAGGAGATGGACAGTGCGCCGCAGATTCCCAGGCGAAGTAATCCCCTCCACTCCCGGGGAATGAATCGCCAACTTCCGTCCGAGTACAATAACATGACGGGCAGAAAAATCAGGGAATTAAATAGAAAGATCGCGATCGCCCAACAGATCGGAGAAGAATTTTGAATGCCGATCTTGTCAATATTAGACGTGATACTCCAGACGAACGCCACCCCCAGCATGAATTTCGGACCCCTTTCCTTCAACAGTGCCCGAAACGGCGCCAAATATCCCCGCCGTCGCGCCTCCAACTTTAAAACATAGGCACCACCCACGATAAAACATACCCCGAACCCATCTCGAACCGTCGGAATTTCCCCCACAATTAAGGGAGAAGTAATTAACAAAAATAAGGGCGTGAATGTAATCATCGGAATCGATAGGGATAAATCGGAGGATTCCAAAGCTTTCATGTACAACAGCAGGGCGAGAATATTTAGACTCCCCCCAGCCAGCAACGCCCACAAAAAGCGATCGCCCAACGTCGGAATTCCCAACAACAGCAACACGGGGATCAACAAAAAAGCCGTCAACGTCGTCAAAATCCAAGCGATCGCGTAACTGTCAAAGATTTTCAAACTTTGCTTACTCAGCAAATCTTTGCCGGCTTCCAAACTTGCCGTCAGCAGGGAGAGAATCAACCACATCATATGATTTTCGGGTCAGACTATTTCGATCTCTCCACCATAAAGCAAATCGCCGCGATTGGGGAGATATCGGACGAAAATTGGCGCCATCTCCCCCCACCCTCTCACTGTTCATTCAAGGACCAATCGTAATCCAAATACTGGATATCATAGCCCCCTTCAACCAAATACTTCCGGTTCCTTTCATCCAAATATTGACTCGTGAAATTCAACACCGCTTTTTCCTTCTCCGTCCCCGCAAATTTTTCCGTCCCGCCGTATTGATTTTTGAAGTCATCCCCGAACCACTTAAAAATCGAAGATAAATGAACCTTATTTTGGTCGCGATCAATTTTAAAATTCTGTTCCAGGGCGAGAAATTTGAGCGTCTGTCCGTCCAACTGTCGGTTCAATTCACCGCCGACATAAGGTTCCCGTAGCAAAATCGGACAGCCGATGGAAGCACAGACCAACCCCATGTGAATTCGGGGTTCATCAAACTCCTTCCGCAAAACTTCATGTTCAATTTCATCCAGCGTCATTTCCTCTCCCATCACCTCAAACTTCAACCACTTCCAAACCCCCGGAATATCCCGAATACTTTGAGTCGGATAATTGGCGATTATCGCCTGCAGCGTCAGGGAATTGTAAGCATTAATCCAAAAGGCGATTTGTTCCGCCTCCGTCCAAGATTCATAGGTATCGCGGGAGAGGCGGGCGAGGGCCGCATTGAATTGCTCTAGGGCTTGCGGATTGGCGGTCAGGGCTTTATAATCGACCTGTCCGCGATCGTCAACGTAGGTCTGGAGCACCGTCTCGTAATCATCATAACTGAAGGGGCGATCGCTCACCAAAGCGGCGGATTGTTCGGAGTTGATCGAACTTTCGCCGACATTTAAAGCCGTACCTCCAGCACAGCCACTGATCAAGACTATCATCGAAACCGATAGGGAAATTTGAGTTATTTTTCGCATTTGATTTGACTCCATAATGAAAATACGACGAATTTCAGACCGACGATTTTGGCAACAATTTTTTCAACCGAGAAGGCATCCAATGCCAAACCAAACCGACACCAAACGGCAACCACATCCACAGCCGATCCTCCCGACTCATCCACCAACTCGAACTCCCCATCGCCTTCTGATATTGCAAGACAAAATAAACGAAAGCCGAACAGCTAACCAGGCGAGTCCCCAGGTTGCGAGTCGCCACCGAAAACGGCACCAGCCAGGTAAAATACCAGGCGTGAATGATGGGACTAATCAGCAGCAGGGCGACAAAATAGGATTCCGACAAATGCAGAAATCGGGCGTTCAGGTCGCTTCGCTTGCCGCCATATTTGCGAAAATCCCACAATAGAAGCACCAGTAAAACAGCGGCTAATGGCAACAAGTAAATCGAGTTTCCTTCGGGAAGATGCCAGCCCCATGTCTCGATAAAATAGGGAAAAAAATCCGCGCTGCGGCCCCGAGAAACGAACTGCGATCGCGCCGGAATCAGGGGACATTCCCCACCCGAACAAAAGGGAATCGCTGTCCAAATTAACGGCAAACTTCCCAACCCGAAAATGATCAAAATCGATCGCACCCGCGGCCACTGCAACCCCGCCAAAATCCCCAATAACGGCAGGGACATCCACTTAATTGCCACCCCGACTCCGATCGCCACCGCACTCCCGGGCCAACGCCGGCGATCGCACCAAAACCAAGCCGCCACCACCGCCAAAATAAACCAACTGTCATAATGCGCCCCCCCCGCAAAAGAATATATAATCAGGGGATTCCAGGCGTAAATCAGGGTTTTTTGTTCGCCGAACCGCCGCGCCAGCAGCCAACAAACCGCCAAGTCCGCCGACACAAACGCCAGTTTAAATAGCAAAACCGAGGGGGCAATCGCGGCCAATCCCCGGAACCCCAACTGCGCGACGGGGGGGTAAATCGCGGACGTATCCGGATGGTTGATGAGCGACCACCAGGGGGTTTGCAGCGACACGAGTTCCGGCGCACTCGGGGCGAAATGGTAGGGACTGAAACCGAAATTTTGGATGTATCCCTCCCACAGATATCGCCAAACGTCATCGCCGGGATACATGGGAAGTAGCAGCAGGCGAGTCAAAAGTGCGATCGCCCAAAATTTGAGCGCGTCAATTCGGCCAATCCCCCAACTGAGGGCGAATCCCACCCCCATCAGTCCCGCGCCGATCCAAAACTGGGGCACCGCACCCGGGGCGCGAAAGTCCCCGTAAGGCAGCATCCACAGGCATCCCAAAATCAAAAATAGGGCGGCGAACCCGGTCAAAACGGCATCGCCCCGATATCGGAAATACAACCGCCCCAACGTCGATAAAATCACGGTTCCGGCCCGCAGACTGCCCGATAGCGTCCCGGAAATTTTGGACCGTCCCCCCCGGCGGCGACAGTAGTTGACCGGAATTTCGCGAACCCTCAACCCCAATTCGATCGCCCTCGCCTGCATTTCCACCGTCCAACCGAATCCCCGGTCCCGCATCGCGATCGCCTCCAACGCCGAACGCCGGATCAGCCGCAGGGGCCCCAAATCGCGATATCGGTAGCCCCAGCCAGCCCCAATCAAAAACGCGGCCAACCCGTTGCCGAAATTCTGCACCGGGGTCATGGCTTGCCGTCCCTCGCGGGTGGCGCGGCGGTCCCCCAAAATCAGATCGGCGGTGGGGGCGGCTTCCCAAAATTGCCCCAATTCCGCCAAATCGTCGCTGCCGTCCCCGTCGCAGAACAAAATCCACCGGATCGGGTCGGGAATGGCTTGCAACCCCCGCCAGCAGGCGCGACCGTAACCCGCGATCGGTTCCACCAACACCTCGGCGCCGGCCTCCTCGGCGATAATCGCACTGCGATCGCAACTGCCGTTATCGACAACTCGAATCTGGGTCAAACCCAAACCCCGCAGCGATCGCACCGTCGCCGCGATCGTTTCTTCCTCGTCGAGGACGGGGATGATGACCAGAACCTCGTCGAGGGAAAAGGTAGAATTTCCGGCGGGGTGAGAATTCGGGGAATTGACATCGGGGAGCACGGCTGGAAAATTGAGTGGGGTTGATAATTGTCGAATCCTATGGGATAAAGCTGAGTTTTGCCTGAGATGAAATTGAATTCGGACTGAATGGCAATGTCTGGACGTTTGCCGTCCCCCGTGTCAAAATTACGGTGGCGTCAGATTGATTTTGACCGATGGGACAGGGAGACTACAGCCGTCAGCATCCATATTTAAATCATCCCCGCGTGGACAAACCCATCGAGGAAATCTATGGGGATCTGGACAGTTTTTCTTACGAAATTACCGACCCAGAACCGCACCGATTTGATACCGTCAGTTTTTATACGGTCTTGCCCCCGGTTTTTTACGAGGGTCGATTCGTCAAAGGATTTTATTACAGCGAATCCGTCGATTTATTAAATCACGTCCTGCCCCAACTCTCCCGCCACTTTTTTTCCCTGGCTTATTCGATGGGCTGTTCCTATCCGTGGTCGAAGACTGCCGATGCCTATTCCTGCCTCTACAATAACCCCAAACGGGCGACTTGGTTTCGAGAAAATAACCGCGATCGCGCCGATAAAGTGCTGATGACCTGCTACAATTCCGACTTCATCAACGAGTATGTCATGGCACCCCAGCCCGTCGATAAAAAAGATATCGATATCATTTGCGTTTCCAGGGTATCCCGAGAAAAGAACCTGCCCGTTATCGCCGAGGCGCTAAAAATTTACCGAGAAAAATATCGGAATAAAATTAAACTGACCTTGATTTCGGGTTCGAGTCTGGATTGGAATCACTGGGAATCCGCTGCCCCCCACGTCCGGCAAATTTGGAATGAGGTTCGGTCGATTTTAACCGATCCTTCCGATTACATTGACGTGATATATTCCGCCGAACACTATCAAGAAATGCCCCGATATTATTCGCGATCGCGAGCCTATTTGTTGGGGTCTTTATTGGAGGGAAAAAATCGCAGTCTCAGCGAGGCGATGAGTTGCAACGTCCCCGTCATTTGTTTTGAGGAATTCAACCAATATGCGCGGGGGGGCGATCGCATCTTTCCGGACGGATCGGGTTTGTGTTCCCCCTTCGACCCCGAATCCTTAGCCGATACCATCCACAAAGTCTTGGAAAATCCGAAATCCTTCAAACCCCGACTCAACTATTTAAAATATCGGGGCAGAAAGAACTTTTTCAACACCTGTTTGAAAGCCTTTCCCTACTACGAAGAATCCATCCCCGACTACCAAAGTAGCGCACCGTTCAACAATCTTTGGCTGGATCTAGCCATTCAGGACAATTATCAAATGAGTCTGTATGATTTCCTCTACGGGCGATCGCAATATTCCCACATTCGGGGATTGACAAATATTTATCAAACCCTCAATCGGTGGCTGGAATGGCTACAGGATCGGATCGAATCCCATCGATTTTAATGCGATCGGGGGAAGAGTCCCGGCTCGGCTCCCAACTTTCTTCCCCCCCGCTTCTTCTGCTATAATGTCTCAATCAAAAAATCGCGTTAATATCTGTAATAGCAACCGCCAGGGCGATCAGGACATCGAGCGAGTCTGAAATCCAGACGGCGAACGGTTTGTCTTGCTGTTGCCTGTTGCCTGTTGCCTGTTGCCTACTACAACTTCCCATGACCAATCCCCAGGAGCAGATCTGCCCGGTTTGTGGCGTGAAGATCGTCAAAGCGATCGGAGGCGATCGCGTTTTCTTTTCCGTCGGACCCCCCGGAACCCGCGCCCGACTGTGGGCTCGGGTGTGCCAATATGTCAAAAAGCCCGGTTGCATCAACACCGACCCGGGGTTGGTGGGGGAAGTCCAACCCGAGGATCGCTACCGCCCGATATAGGAGGCGATCGCTAGAGTCCGAACCCCCGCTTCCCGTTGGGTAAAATCGTCCGCCAGTTCGTGCGGGCCATCCCCAACTGTTCGTCCCCGACAATCGCCCCCTTCAGATTCGCGCCGCACAGGTTCGTCCCCCGCAGGTTGGCGCGACTCAGGCACGCGCCGCTCAAATTCGCCCCCCGCAGGTCCGCCGCCTCCAAATTCGCCGTACTCAGATACGCATTCTGCAAATTCGCCTTTCGCAAATTCGCCTGGACCAGCCGCGCCCGCCCGAAATTCGCATCCCGCAAATCCGCCCCCTGGAAATTCACCCGGGCCAGCCGCGCCTCGTAAAAATTCGTCCCCTTCCAAGTACCCCCCTCCAAATTCAGACCACTCAATTCGCAGTCCCCAAAATCCCGCTGTCCCTTGCGATAGGCAGCCCTGAAACTGCTTTCGTTCCACTGGCGGGACTCCTGAGTTCCCCGAGTTCGGAGCACCGTACCGTCCACCATCGCCGCCGGCGCCCCCTGGGAGGCGCTCAGTCCCCCCGCCACCGGCATCCGAGAATCAATAATTTGGGTAATATCCGGCTGTCGCTGCCGTTCCCGCCGCGCCCGGATCAACTGCGCCTCCTGCTGCCGGGGGGACAACACCACCGACGTCTGATCTTCGTTATAAATCGTCGGATCTTCCGGGGTTTCCGGCAGGGGAGTCTGAACCGCCATGCTCCCCGACAAGTCCTCAAAATCGCTCTCATTGTCCAGAGCCGACAACACGTCCTGAGCCGACTGATAGCGCTGATACACCGACACAGCCAGCATCCGCTGCAGGATGAGCGCAAAAGAATCGCTCACGTCGGTATGTTCCCGCCAGTGCACCTCCCCCGTAGTGGGGTCGTGTTCCAAAGCGCTGGGGGATTTCCCCGTGAGCAAATAAACGCAAGTCATCCCCACCGCGTAGACGTCGCTGGCGTAGACGGGGCGCAGGGACATCTGCTCGATGGGAGCAAATCCCGAAGTCCCGATCGCAAAATTAGTAAACGCCGTCTCCCCCGTCCCCATCATCGTCGCCTGCGTCACCTTATCCTTCACCGCCCCGAAATCGATGAGCACTAGGCGGTTATCCTGACGGCGGCGGAGGATGTTGGCGGGTTTGATATCCCGGTGAATCACTTCCTGGGAGTGGATATAGTCCAGAACCGAGAGAATCTCCCGCAGAAAATCTTTAGTCTGTTCTTCCGTGTACGGTCCGCGGCTGCGAATTTCCTGCTTGAGGGTGGAACCGTCGATAAACTCCTGGACGAGATAGAACTGCTGTTTCCCCACAAAATAGTCCAACAGGCGCGGAATTTGGGGGTGGTCGCCGATTTTACCGAGGGTTTTCGCCTCCCGCTGGAAAAGCTGCCGCGCCATTTCCAGAACCCGCTTGGAATTGGCGGTGGGGCGCAGTTGTTTCACCACGCAGGTGGGATAGCCGGGGAGGGACAAATCTCGGGCCAGAAACGTGGCGCCAAATCCCCCTTTTCCCAGTGGCTTCAGGACAAGGTAACGATTTTTCAACCGCAGTCTCGAACCACAGGCCTGACACTTCAAGGCCTCATTGGGATTCTCTGGATTGGGACAAGCCGGATTTGTACAGTAACTCATGGTGGTTCGAGACGCTCTCTTTAAAATGGATACCGGACCTGAAATACTTGTAGATCGCTGCCTACCTACACCGGTATCATACGGATTTCCGAAGCGATCGGAATCCTCCGGCAGATTCGGACAGCCATTCGATGCACCCCACGTCCTCTCAGGAAAGAATGGTTCCCCTATTTCTATTATCACGTTAGTTTCGATTTCAACACACCGACGGCCAAATTGGGAAATCCGACCCGCCATCGCCCCCGAAAATTCGACGGCGGGACGGGGAGTCCGGAATCGATTCGCCGTTTTGAACCGGGCAATGTCAAAATGGGGGGTTGGACTGGGAAGTGTCCCTTCCCGGCCTTCCCGACACCCCGATCGCGGATGACAGAATACGACGAATTACCACCAACACGATAATGCGTATCTCTTTAAATTGGTTACGAGAACTGGTAGACATCACCCTCAGTCCCGAAGAACTCGCCGAAACCCTGACCGTGGCGGGATTTGAGGTCGAAGATATTGAAGATCGCAGCACCTGGGCGGACGGGGTCGTTCTCGGCCAAATCGTAGAAATCGCACCCCACCCCAACGCCGACAAATTGCGGGTTTGTCAGGTGGATATCGGCGACAAAGACCCCCTGAACATCGTCTGCGGGGCCCCCAACGCCGCGGCAGACCTGATCGTTCCGGTGGCCACCATCGGCACCTACCTCCCCGCCGTCGATCTCAAATTGAAAAAGAGCAAGTTGCGGGGGGTTCCCTCCCAGGGGATGATCTGTTCCCTGGCGGAATTGGGGTTAGAAAAGGATTCCGAGGGGATTTATCATTTCGATTTGGACGATCCCGAATTGGGGGGCGACGTCAGACCCCTACTGGGATTGGATGACGTGGTTTTGGACGTCACCGCCACCGCCAACCGGGCCGACGGCTTGAGTATGGTCGGGATCGCCCGGGAAGTGGCGGCCCTGACCGGGGGAAGCTTGAAAATTCCCGACGCGGCGGGGGTGCTGATCGGCGATCGCGATCCCGCCGGGAAGTTGGCCGTCGAAATCGCCGAACCCCAGGCCTGTCCCACCTACATCGGCACGGCGATCGCGGACGTGAAGATCGCCCCTTCCCCCGACTGGCTGAAACGGCGCCTGCAGGCGGCGGGCATTCGCCCCATCAACAACGTGGTCGATGTCACGAATTATATCCTACTGGAGTGGGGACAGCCCCTCCACGCCTTCGATCGCGATCGTCTCAACACCCTGACCGGATCTTCCGATCTCGCCGTCGGCGTCCGCTTCGCCAAACCCGGGGAATCCCTGAAAACCCTCGACGGCCAAACCCGCGAGCTCAAAGAGCAAAATCTGGTCATCACCGCCAACGATAAACCCGTGGCTTTGGCCGGGGTAATGGGGGGCGAGGAAACGGAAGTCCACGACGGGACCACCAATTTAATGCTGGAAGCGGCGGTATTTTCCCCCGTTACGATTCGGCGATCGGCCCGCGCCCAGGGGGGACTCCGCACCGAATCCTCCACCCGCTACGAACGGGGAATCAACCGGGCCGAACTCGCTTTAGCCTGTCGCCGCGCCATCCTGTTGATCTCCGAACTCGCCGGGGGCACCGCCACCCTTCAGGAAACCGCCAGCAGCGTCACCGAGGTGGGGGCAACCCAGGAAGTGTCCCTACGGCGCGATCGCCTCAACGCCCTCCTCGGACCCCTGACGCGGGGAGAAGGCACCGAAATGGAGTCCGATTTACAACCGGAAGAGGTGGAAAACATCCTCACCGCTTTGGGATGCGGGACGCGGCGCGAAAAAACCGGCGAGTCCGTCGTCTGGACGGTGACGGTGCCCCCCTACCGCCAGCGGGACTTGGAACGGGAAGTCGATTTGATCGAAGAAGTCGCCCGCCTGTACGGTTACGATCGCTTTTCCGACACCCTCCCCACCAAAAGCGTCCCCGGCTACCTCCCCCCCGACCAGGAGGCGCGGCGCCAGTTGCGGACGGCGTTCCGGGCCGCAGGCCTGACGGAGTTGATGCACTATTCCCTGGTGAAGCGGCAGGGCGAAAATCAGGTCGTCCTCGGCAATCCCCTGTTCGTGGAATATTCCGCCTTGCGGACCGAGATGCTCTCCGGGCTCGTCGATGCCTTCGTGTTCAACCTGGAAAACGGCAACGGACCCTTAAACGGATTCGAGCTCGGGCGCATTTTCTGGCGGAACGGGGAAGAATACGGCGAAAAAGATGCGATCGCGGGCGTGATGGGCGGCGACCCCGCCGAGGGCCGCTGGGTGCGCGGCGGTCGCGATAATCCCCCGAGTTGGTTCGAGGCAAAAGGGCTCCTGGAGTCCGTATTCGGGCGCCTGTCTTTGGTGGCAGAATACCGCCGAGAATCGGATGTGGAAACGCTGCACCCGGGGCGGACAGCTTCCCTGTGGTTAAACGGCGATCGCTTGGGGGTTTTCGGCCAACTCCACCCCAAATTGCAGCGGGAACGGGAACTTCCAGAAGCGGTTTATTTATTCGAGTTCGACCTGGCGGTATTGCTGGCGGCGATGACGGCCGCAGACAACCTGAAACGGCAGTTCAAACCCTACTCGACTTTCCCCGCCTCCGATCGCGATATCGCCTTTTTCGTATCGGAATCGGTCCCCGTGGCGGACTTGGAGAACTGCATCGTCAAAGCCGGCGGAAAGCTGTTGGAGTCGGTGGAATTGTTCGACGAATATCGGGGTAAAAATGTTCCCGAAAATCAGCGCAGTTTGGCATTTCGTTTGGTGTATCGGGTGAGCGATCGCACCCTCACCGACGAGGACATCGAACCGGTGCAACAAAAAGTCCGGGATGCCCTGGTCAAACAATTTGACGTGGATTTGAGAAGTTAATCACCATGGGGGGCTTTACAGATACCTAGAAACCGGGTTTCTACCAACATCTCTGAAACCCACCCAAATCTCCCCTAGAAACCCGGTTTCTTCCTCCCCCCATGAAAAAGCGGGCGAGAAACCGGGTTGATAATAATTGAACGCGGGGTGAAGAATGACCGACCCCCCACACAGACACCTAGAAACCGGGTTTCTACCAACATTTCTCCAACCCATCCAAATCTCCCCTAGAAACCCGGTTTCTTCCTCCCCATGAAAAAGTGGGCAAGAAACCGGGTTTCTGCAACAATCTTTGTGTCTCCCACAAAATGCTCAGAGAAACCCGGTTTCTACCTCCCCATCAGTTATAGCAACCGACAGAATGGTTAGGACAGATCTGCCAATTTGAGACCCGCCTTGAAATGAATTTCAAGGCTGATAGCAAAAGTCCACTCAAGTGGACTCCGGACCGGCAATCAGATCCGAACCGCCTTGAAGGTGGGGAAATGGTGGGTTACGGCGCCGATGAACAGTTGTGGATTTTTCCGAAAAATTACCGCGGCACCTAACCCACCCGACTGGACTGTTTCATCTTAAATGAGGCGATCGGATCTGAATCCACAGGCAAGATGCCCGATGCT
>NZ_JAYFER010000496.1:0-2524 GCF_055795065.1 Lyngbya sp. CCY1209 | reverse complement strand
CATTGACTATGCCTTTAAGAGTTCAGTTTTGGACGGCTTAAGAATCCCCGCGTCTTTAGACCGGGGAGAAGTCAAATGAATCAATCTCCCCAGATCTGCGATCGGTTTCGGACAAAGTGCGATCGCAGATCCTCTAAATTTTAGGCAACTTGTACTGTAGAACTTCTAGACTTGCAATTCGATCATGACTTCCTCAACCCCAACCTCGGCGAAAACTGAACCGACACCGATCACTGAGCCGGTGACTCCGGTGAATCGGGAGATGATCGTCATTTTAGATTTCGGGTCCCAATATTCGGAACTGATCGCCCGTCGCATCCGCGAAACCGAGGTCTATTCGGAGGTCATTTCCTACCGCACCAGCGCCAAACAACTGGCCGACCTGAACTTGAAAGGGATCATCCTCTCCGGCGGTCCCAACTCCGTCTACGACCCGGGCGCCCCCCACTGCGACCCGGAAATTTGGAACCTGGGCATCCCCATTTTGGGCGTCTGCTACGGGATGCAGTTGATGGTCCGGCAACTCGGCGGCGAGGTGGAACGGGCCAAGCTGGCGGAATACGGGAAGGCCTCCCTCACCATCGATGATCCCACCGATTTATTGACGAATGTGGACGACGGGGCGACGATGTGGATGAGTCACGGGGACTCCTGCACCCGCCTCCCCGACGGCTTCGACGTCCTCGCCCACACCGACAACACCCCCTGCGCCGCGATCGCAGATCACGATCGCAAACTCTACGGCGTCCAGTTTCATCCGGAGGTCGTCCACTCCGTCGGCGGCCAGGCCTTGATCCGGAATTTCGTCTACCACATCTGCAACTGCCAGCCCACCTGGACGACGGAGGCCTTCGTGGAAGAGGCGATCCGGGAGATCCGGGGCAAAGTCGGGGACCGGCGGGTGCTGCTGGCCCTCTCCGGCGGCGTGGACTCTTCCACCCTGGCGTTTTTGCTGCACCGGGCGATCGGCGACCAACTCACCTGTATGTTTATCGACCAGGGCTTCATGCGGAAGTACGAACCCGAAAAGCTCGTCAAGCTATTCCAGGAACAATTCCACATCCCCGTCCAGTACGTCAACGCCCGCGATCGCTTCCTGGCACAACTCGAAGGCATCACGGACCCCGAAGAAAAGCGCAAGCGCATCGGCCGGGAATTTATCCAAGTTTTTGAAGAAGAATCCGCCCGCCTCGGCCCCTTCGACTACCTCGCCCAGGGGACGCTTTACCCCGACGTGATCGAATCGGCCGATACCAACGTCGATCCCAAAACCGGCGAACGGGTGGCCGTCAAAATTAAAAGCCACCATAACGTTGGCGGCCTGCCCAAGGACCTGCGCTTCAAACTCGTCGAACCCCTGCGGAAGCTGTTCAAAGACGAAGTGCGGAAAGTCGGCCGGTCCATCGGCCTCCCCGAGGAGATCGTCCGCCGCCACCCCTTCCCCGGCCCCGGTCTGGCCATCCGCATCCTCGGCGAAGTCACCGCCGAGAAATTGAATATCCTCCGCGACGCTGATTTTGTCGTCCGGGACGAAATCCACAAACAGGGCGTTTACCACGACTTCTGGCAAGCCTTCGCCGTGCTGCTGCCCGTCCGCAGCGTCGGCGTGATGGGGGATCAGCGCACTTACGCCTATCCGGTGGTGCTGCGGTGCGTCTCCAGCGAGGACGGCATGACGGCCGACTGGTCCCGGGTTCCCTACGATTTGCTCGAAACCATTTCCAACCGCATCGTCAACGAGGTGCGCGGCGTCAACCGGGTGGTTTACGACATCACCTCCAAGCCGCCCGGAACTATCGAGTGGGAATGACGGTCGGGAAATTGGGCGATCGTTTCTGATGCCATAATTCGATTAAGATTTGGGGGCGATCGGATTAAGGGAAGGTTAGAGATTGTGGAAAACCCGCAGATTTTTGTGGATAACTCCCGGTTTCTTGTGGAAAACCCGCCGTTCAGACGGATGACAACTCGGATAAATTAGGGGGTCGGGTGGGGGGAATTTTCGAGCGTCCCGGCGCCAGGTTTGCGCCCTCCCCCATCTGCGTCTCCCCCGTCTCCAAGCTTTTTCAAATAATGGATTACAAAACAGCCCGCAATTTTTTGATCGAACAGGGAATGGCCTTGGAAGTCCGAGACAACCCGGACGCCTTCCTGAGTCGCCTCCAACAGGGCCAGCCCCCCGTTCCCGGTCAGGTGACGTCGATTCTGTTGGCCCTGAAAATGGTATTTGAGGGATCGAAGGAGACGGAAACCTTCGATCGCTCTCTGGTTTTGGCACTGTATCAACTGGCGATGGAGAGTCACCGGCAATTCGCGGCGGGCTCCAAGCGGGGCGTCGAATGGCCGCCGCTTTTGGAGGCAGATCTCGACCGCATTTCTCAGGCGGTGAAGGGTATTTTTTCGGGTCAGTGGAAGTGATTTTTTTGTGGGATAGGTTGACTCAGTCCACAGATTTCGCAGATTTTCGCAGATTTTATATTTCGGTTGGTTTGTGATGATTGACTGATGATTTTGGTGTCGCTAC
>NZ_JAYFER010000495.1:0-44768 GCF_055795065.1 Lyngbya sp. CCY1209 | reverse complement strand
GAGCCGTGTGAGGTGAAAGTCTCATGCACGGTTCTGAATGGGAGGGGGAGAAGGCGACTTCTCTCTCGACCCCTAATTGCGAGTTGGACGTCCCCGACCACCGCCCCCCGCGATGGCGGGCGGAGCGGGTCGAGCCGGGGGAAACGGGCGACAAATTCGACCGTCGCGCGGATAATAGTCGAGATGAGCGTGAAAGTGTCTTGGTAAGGGATTGGTCAGCATTAACCCAATGGTCTCAGGATGCCGTCGGTTCGGCCGAAGTTCAGGTGCAGACTCGGCTGCGGGGGAATCATCTGCACGTTTTGTGCGAAGCGCCCCGGTGTCCCCCGGAAAAGCGGGTGGTGTCCGACTTTGAACGGGCCCTGGAGCGCACCCGCCTGGAATCACTCCTCCCCCCCGATGCCCCCAAAATTTACAAAATCTTCCTCTGCGGCCGTTCCGCCGGTGCCAAACGCCCGGACTGGACGGTTAAATTGGAATACCCCGCATCCGAACCGGACGACTCCCCCCGGGCGGAAGAACTCCCCGGGGAATCCAACCCCCTGCTGAAGTGGTTCGCTCCTCGCAAAGCCGAAGCCGAGCCGATGTCCCCCGCCCCGGCGGCGGAATCCGTCATTTTGACCCCCGTGCGGGAAGCGTCCGAGGAGGAGAGTCAACCCCCGGCCACCCCGGAACCCGCGCCGCCGTCACCGCCCGCCACCCCCGCTCTGGCCGTCTCCACCGAAAATCTGGCCCGCCGCGGCAACCCGGACGCGATCGCCCGCGTCCTCAGCGAGATCCTCGGGGGGCTGGGGGTGAGCGTCCAAGTCAACATCCGGGGCGACCGGCGGGGCAAATCGGCCGGACGGCGGCTGTGGGTGCTGTGCGAATCGGCCTACAGCCCCGACCCGTCCCTGCTGGCCGAACCCATCGCCGGACGGCTGCGGGAATTGCAACTCGAAGACTTCCGCGACGCCTGCATCCTCCTGCAAGTTCGCGGGGAAACCACCCCCGACTGGATGCTGCGGATCGACCTCACCCCCCCCGATCGCATCCTCCGGGACTGGGCGCGGTGGGGGGACGACGAGGCGATCGCCCGGCTGCTGAATCAAAACCTCGCCGAGCGCCACATCCAGGTGCGGGCCACCCGCAAAGAATCCACCCTGCACCTGTTCTGCCACCGAGCCCGGGAACCCGAAAAGCGCCGCCGCCGGAAGGCACCGGACAAATCGACGGTCCTCAAAGCCCTACAACCGCTTTTAGACGCGATCGCGCCCCAGGGCATCCGGGCGGCCACCCTCTACGGTCTGGAACTGCGGGCGGACGGCCAGGAGGCCGAAACCCCCGTCTGGATCGACTGGCTCAACCTGCCGGCGTTCGGACACCCCGACCTGCAAACCCCCACCGCCACCCGGGCGGCTCGGGGGGATATCGACGCCCTGAAATTCCTGCTGGAACGGCTGATCAACCCCGATCTGGACGCGAAGCTGGCGACGGGGGGAATTCGGATTTTGGCCCTCCGCAAGGGGAAGCTCCTCCACGTCATGAGCGAGGCCCCCACCTGCCCCTCCCAGTCCCGGGTCGCCCTCCCCATCGCCCGGTTCCTGCGATCGCTCGAAATCGAAGGAATCGCCGGTGTCCGCATTTACGGCCGTCGGGCCGGACAGAAATATCCCCTCTGGCGCTACGGCATCGCCCTGAAACCCGCCCCGGCCGAACCGACGGATTTCCCCACGGAAGAGACGTTCGCGCCCTCCGAGGCGGCGGGGACTCCGGGACGGGCGGGGCAGTTGGTTTGGTCTCCGGCCATCCACCTCGACCGGGGAGACGAACCGTTTGCCGTCGAATCCGACACCCTGCCCAAACTGCACCGCCTGGCGGGGTTCCTCCAACAAGGCCTGATCGCCACCGGGTTGTTCGCCACTCCGGCGGGGGGGGCGGTGGCGGAGACTTCGCGATCGCGCCACTATTTGAAGATAGGATTGGCCGCGGCCTGTTCGGCGGTGGGGTTGCTGCTGGTCTGGCAGGGCGATCGTCTCCTGGGAGCGGGCCTGGACTCCATCGCCGAACTGCCCGCCCCGACGGTTCCCCAAACGACAGAAGCGCTGGAAGTTTCCGCCGTCGCCGAGAACCGCCAGACGGGTTGGCTGTCCGGTTTGCAGGCTTTGGCACTCAATTCGGAACCGCCCCCCGACTCCGACGGTGCCTTCAACGCCTCCGGGTTTACGGCCCGCCCCGGGAACGATGCGGCGATCGCGGCTGAGTGTAAAGAGGGAGAAGAAACCTCTTCCAAATGTCGCTTATCCCGATTCCTCTACCCCACGTTCAGAAGTCAGCAACTCGACGAACAACTCGCCCGCTACCAACACTATATCGCCACCCACAAGCGCCCCCCAGATATTTTAATTATCGGCAGTTCCCGCGCCCTGCGCGGGGTCGATCCGGAGGTTTTGGAACGGGGGTTAATTGAGCCAGGTCATCGGCCTTTGAAGGTGTTCAATTTCGGCGTCAACGGGGCGACGGTGAAGGTGGTGGATTTAATTATCCGGCGCATTTTGCCGCCGGAACAACTGCCCCAATTGATCGTTATCGCCGACGGCGTGCGGGCCCTCAACAGCGGCCGGGAAGATCGCACCTACGAGGCGATTTCCACTTCTGAAGGCTACCAACAAATCAGCCAGGGTACGTTTGAAATTGTCGCGCCCCCCGAGTTGGAAGCGCCCCCCACCCTGCAAGAAACGTTGCTGGAATTGGCGGCGACGGCCCTGAAAGGACAGTTGAATTTGGATCGACTCGGGGAGGCGACTCAGGAGCAAATTTCCCGGGCTTCGGGAGCCTACGCACGGCGCGATCGCCTGAAAGCCATCTTGCAAGCGATCGCCAACGGCCGCGCCTTCCAACCCCCAAAACAGACGGCTGACGTGACAGAAACCGGGGGAGACAATCAGAATGAATCGCCCCGATTTGAAGCGAACGGTTTTTTGCCCCTGTCTGTCCGGTTCGACCCCGAAACCTACTATCAAAATCATCCCACGGTTTCGGGATATTATGACGGAGATTATCAAGGATTTGAATTGGAAGGAAAACAAACCCAGGCGTTAAAAAATACGGTCGCCTACGTCCAATCCTTTCAAATTCCGGTGGTGTTCGTGAATATGCCCCTGACGGAGGAATATTTGGACCCGGTTCGCAGTGCCTACGAGGAAAAATTCCGCGACCACATGGAAGCGGTGGCCGCAGAAACTGGGCTGGTATTCGTCGATTTGACATCCAGGTGGCTTCGGAACTATGATTATTTTTCCGACCCCAGCCACCTCAACCAATACGGTGCGGTGGCCGTCTCCGAACACCTGGCGACGGTGAAGACCATTCCCTGGCCGGGGGGTGGGGAATAGGGGATAGGGAATGGGGAATGGGGAATGGGGAAGAATTGACCATTTTTAATTCTATAATTTCAGCTTGAAAAACGCGAGAATAACCATCAAAATATCATCGAAAACTGAGGGTTAAGACTGATAATGCCACTGACTCAAACGCTGCAATTTTTGTTGGATGAAGCCATCCACGACCAGAAGGTTCCGGGGGCGGTTTTGTATTTGGGAACGCCCGATCGCCACTACGAAATTGCCTCGGGAATTGCTAATCAAAAAAAGCGCCGCTCCATCAAACCCCGCGATCGCTTCCGGATCGCCAGCATCAGCAAAATGTTCGTGGCGACGGTGGTTTTACAATTGCATGAAGAAGAAGAATTGGATTTGAGCGATCGCCTCCCGGACTGGCTGCCGGAGGAAATGTGCGATCGCCTGGAAAATAGCGATCGCATCTCCATCCGCCACCTGTTGAACCATACCAGCGGCTTGGATGACTATCTCGAAACGGAGGAATTTCAAGAAGCCGCCGCCGGACGAGATTACAAAGACATTTGGACTCCCCAAGAGGCGATCCGATTCGCCTACGATCTCGAATCTTTGAATCCCCCCGGGGAAGAACGTTGCTACTCCAACACCAACTATATTTTGTTGGAATTGATCGTCGAAGCGGTGACAGGAAATCCGCTGTATGTGGAAATGCGCGATCGCATCCTGGAACCAATTGGCCTGAAACATACGTTCACCGAAGCCCGAGAAACCCTTCCGGGCGGCTTCGTGGAAGGTTACGAAGATTTGGACGAAGACGGCGTTCAAGACTGCACCAGCCCACTCAATTTCGGCGCCGGTTTGGGCGACGGGGGCCTGATTTCTACCGCCCGGGATGTCGGCAAATTTGCGGAAACACTGTTCATGACCGACGACCTCCTCGACGAAGACAGCTTCGATAAAATGATCGATTGGATGGAGGATGGCGAAGGGGGTTTTTACGGCCTGGGGGTGAACAGTTGGGATACCGAAGAATGGGGCGACGTGTGGGGACACGCAGGGGGAGTCGAGGGATATTCATCGACGTTATGGCACCTTCCCGACGAAGAAATGACGGTCGTTGTTTTGACCAACGACGGCGATCGCGCCCACCCCGATGATATCGTCGAGCGGGTTCTAGAAGTGGTGATGAGGAATTAAAAATTATTAATTATTAATTATTAATTATTAATTATTAATTGTTAATTGTTCCCGATGATATCGTCGAACGGGTTCTAGAAGTCGTTTTGAGGAATTAAAAATTATTAATTGTTAATTGTTAATTATTAACTGTTAATTTTTCGTCAGAATCCGGCGCGATCGCGTACTGATTTCGGCCCCGTTCTTTAGCTTGATAAAGAGCCGCGTCGGCCCGGTCTAACAACGTTTTAATGGGGGTAATATTGTGAAAATCGGTGGCGGTGATGCCGAAGCTGAGGGTGACGTGGGAGGCGGATTTGTGGGCTTTGTGTTCCCGGTTGAGATCCGCGATCGCCGACTGCATTTTCTCGACGATGAAAACCGCCCCTTTCAAATTAGTATAAGGTAAAATAACGACAAATTCTTCGCCGCCGTAGCGAGCCAGACAGTCCGTTTCCCGGTTGATGCAACGCTGCAAAGTTTGGGCGACGGCCACCAGACAGGCATCCCCCGCCGGGTGGCCGTAGGTGTCGTTGTACTGCTTGAAATAATCGATATCGCACAAAACCAAAGAGAGCGTCATCCGTTCCCGCCGGATGCGCCGCCACTCCTGTTTGAGTCGCTCGTCGAAGTGGCGGCGGTTGGCGATTTGGGTGAGGGAGTCGGTGTTGGAGAGGCGTTCGAGTTCCTCGTTGGCTGCGTGCAAGCGCCGGTACAATTCCGACTGTTGGATCGCGATCGCCAACTGGTCGGCCACCTGTTCCAACAATGCCAGTTCCTCCGGCTTCCACCGCCGCCGTTCGCCACAGGCGTGGGCGACGATCAACCCCCAAACGATCGCCGAATTATCCTCCCCCCGCTGCACGATGGGGGCGACCATCTTGGAGAGCACGCCGATTTCCCCCATGAACTCCACCAGGCAACTCCCCCAGTCGTCCCGGGCGACATCGGGGACGATGCGCCCCCGTCCCTGCCGGTAAAAGTCGTAGCACTCGGAAGGGAAACACTCGTCTTCCCAGCACAGGGTGGCAGTGACGGGATATTCGGGCTTAACTGCCTCTTGAATGACGACCCCGGCACGGTCGGAGGTGAGTTGAAAAATAATAGCGCGGTCGGTGGCGAGCGATCGCTGGATTTCGGTGACGGCGGCGGATAGGATCGCGTCGAGTTCCAAAGTTTCTCGGATGCGTCCGGCGATCAGCCGCAGGGTGTGTTCCTGTTCAACCTGCTGTCGCAGGGCATTTTCGGCCCGTTTCAAATCGGTGATATCCCGGGCGACGACCAACACCGACGCCACCTCCCCATCCGGCCCGAGTTCCGGCGCGATGCGGGAGTAGAAGACGTGATTTCCATCCGGCAGCGACATTTCGTATTCCAGGGACTGTTCCTCTCCGGCGGCAAAGACGCGATCGATCGCCTCGTGCCAAACCGCGACCAGATCCGCCGAAAATCCCAACTCCTCGGAGGTTTTGCCCCAAAAGGCGGTATCGGGCAACCCCGCCAAACTGGCGACGGTGGGGTTGACGTACAAAAAGCGGTAGTGGCGATCGCAGCGCATGATGCAATCCGGCGAATTTTCGGCTAGGGCGCGAAACGCCTCTTCCCGCTCCCGCAGGTCATTTTCCGCCCGTTTACGGGCCGTGATGTCCCGCTGGATGCCGAAATGTCCGGCGATCCGGCCCCGGTCGTCGTAGATGCAAACGTAGTCTCCCTCGACGATCATCGGCGTGCCGTCGAATTTGCGCTCGTCGGTTTCGATTTGCAGGTGTCCGGTATCGAACAGGCGTTTCCAAACGTCCCGCCCATGTCGGGGGTTGTGTTCAAATAAATCAGCCGGAGTCCGACCCAAAAATTCCTCGCGGGTGGCACCGTATTGCGCCAGCAGGGCATCGTTGACCCGGGTCATTCTTTGATGAGTCAAAACGTAATCCAAAGCGGCTTCCACGTCATCGACTTGCTCCCAGGCGATCGCCTCGTCCAACATCATAAAAAAGAACCCGTCCAAGGATTGGGAAAAAAACAAATCGAGCAGGGCTTCCGACGCCTTCAATGCGGTTTCGAGTTGAATCCGTTCCGTCACTTCCCAAAAGATGCCCTGGGTGCCGACAATATTGCCGTCTCCGTCCCGGATGGGAGATTTCACCACCTGCACATAAATGAGCTCATCTCGATGGGGGACCCGATGTTGTTCGACGGTATCCAAAATGTGACCCGTTTCCAACACCCGGGCATCGTCGGCGGCATATTGGGCAGCCAAAACCGGGGGATAGACATCGTAGACGGTTTTGCCTAACAGATCCGCCTCGGCCATCCCGGACCATCTCACCAAAGCCGGATTGACGTAGGTGACTTTCCCCTCGCCATCTTTGCGGTACAAACATTGGGGCATGGCTTCGGCCAGGGATTGATAGCGGGAAATGCTTTGGCGGAGGGCCGCTTCCGATGCCTTGCGATCGCCGATATCTTCGATGGTACCGAGGATGCGGACGGGGTTGCCTGCCCCGTCCAGGATCGCCCGCCCTTTCGCGGCGATCCAGATGTAGTGTCCCCGTCGGTGCCGCATCCGCATTTCGCCCCGGAAGGATCGCCCGGATTCGACGGACACCTGAAATTCGCCGTAGAGCGCCCCCCGGTCGTCGGGGTGAACCCGCCCCATTTCCGCCTCGAAGCTGGTGTCGGGTTGGCGTTTGGGGTCGTGGCCGAGAATTTCCCAGTAGCGGTCCGACACCCGGACGCGATCGCTGGTCAAATCCCGGTCCCAGATTCCCTCGCCGATGCTTCGCAACACCAGGGCATATTGTTCGTGGGAGTCTTGGAGTTGCCGGTAGAGGTTGGCTTGGTGGATTGCGATCGCCAGTTGATCGGCCACCCGCCGCCCCAGATCCATTTCTTCCGGGTCCCAGGGGGTGGCTTGGTAGGGTCGGGCTAGGGTCAAACTGCCCCAAATTTCCCCGTTGACGGGGATGGGGACGAGCAACCAGGCCCCCGGAAAGGCCCGGGCCAGTTCCCGGTTGATCGGGTCGGCGACTGTCGCTGTATTGTCGATCTGCACCACCTGCAACTGTTTGAGTCGCGCCGAAAACGGGTTGCCCGCGTCGGGGATGTCGGTTTCGAGTTGCTTGGGATAGCTGCTGCCCTGATTCCGGACGATCCGATTCCGCCAGCACTGCCGTTCGGGCAAATACTGCACGATGGAGACTTCGCCCTTCAACAGGCTGGCAATTTCGACCGTCGCCGCCTCGAAGATGGCGTCCAAGTCGAGGGATTGGCGGAGGGCTTTCACCACTTCGTTGAAAGTCCGTTCTCGGCGGGACTGTTGCTTTAAGGCCCGTTCCGCCGCCTTGCGATCGCCGATATCGATGTAAACGATGGCGACACCGTAATTCGGCAGGGGGATGGGGGCCGCGCTGACGGATATCCAGGAGATCCCGCCGTCCGGACGCACGATTCCCTTTTCCACCCCGGCGACGACTCGCCCTTCCCGCAGGGCCCGCACGCTCGCATATTCGTCTCGGGGCATCGGAGTGCCGTCGGGGTGAATGATTTGCCAAACGGGGGCGTCGCAGGTGCGCCGGTCGTGTTCCGATCGCGGAATGCCCAAAATCCGCTCGGCGGCGGGGTTGGCTTCGATCAGGTTGCCCTCGGCGTCGGCGACTGACACCCCCACGGGCAGAATTTCAAATAGGGTATGGTATTTTTGTTGGCTTTCCCGCTGAGATTCTTCGAGTCGTTTGCGCTCCGTGATATCGACGGAGGTACCCACCACCCGCCGCGGTCTGCCGTCGGCTTTCCGGGTGACGACCTTGCCGCGATCGAAAATCCACTTCCAACTCCCGTCTTTCGCCAAAATCCGATATTCGCTTCGGTAGGTGGGGGTGCGTCCGCTGAAATGGTCGCGCATCTGGTCCCGGACGCGATCGCGATCGTCGGGATGAATGCGACTTTCCCATTCTCTCAAGGTATCCTCCAGTTCGCCCTCATCGTAGCCCAGCATGGCTTTCCAGCGGTGGCAAAAAAAGACTTCGCCGGTTTCGACATTCCAATCCCAAACCCCATCCCCTGCCCCCTCTAAAGCCCCCTGCCAGCGGGATAGTTCGTTGCGACTCGCTTCCAGGTGGCGTTGCATTTCCAACCGTTCTAAGGCTAATCCCATTTGGGTGGCGACGTGTCGGATGGCGTGGCGGTGGATGGGGGTCCCAACCCGGGATTTGCAGGAGTTTTGCACGATTAACAGACCCCACAGTTGGGGTTCGTCGTCGGTGGGGACGGGCGATCGCACCCACACCGGGGCGACCAACAGGGCTTGGATTTGGAGGTTTCGGAGCGATCGGATGTGGCAGGGTTCTAAGCCGCTTTTTTCGAGATCGGAAATCGCCCAGAGGTCTGGCCGGCGATCGCGATCTTTCCACCGAGTTTCTAAAGCCAACAACCAGCCATTGTCCGCCGAGGGTTCCGGGTTGGAAGGGTGGCGGAGTCCGCCGGACTCCGCCACCACCGCACCGCCATTTTGTCGCCCCCGATACATCAACACCCGATTGGCTTTGAAGCCGGCGCGGACCTGGGCGAGTCCGTAATCCAGGATACTCTCTGCGGTTTTCAGTTGATGTAAGTTTCGGGTGACATTCCCCAACCATTCCAAGATCGGTTCCAATGTAGTTACCCCTTGGGCGGACTGACTCAGTGGTGGCATTGAGTTGAACGGATTATTATCAATTGCAAATATACTATCACGGCTCTTTTTGACCGGCTATCCGCCTTGAATTTCGGGCGACTAGCATCTGCCCGCCGGAATGATTCTCCCGCTCGGTCGCGATCGCCCCGGCTTCAAGTCCGGTAAAATCGATCATTGATAATCGATAATCAAGATGGGAAATTCAGTTGAAATTTGAGGGCAAAAATTTGCAAGTTTTTTCCAAAAAATTCCTTTCTTAAAATCCAATAAAATTGTTAATTGTTAATTGTTAATTGTTTTCCCCCGACTGGTGAACGCCAATCCCTGAGTCCCCGAAACGCCGACCATCACCGCTTCGATGACGGGTTCGGATAGGGCTGTTTCGGATATCCACTCCACGATAAAGTTGGCGCCCGATCCCCCCCGGGTGTTGCTTTGTTCCACGAAAAAATCCATGCTACCCAGGGGGGGCAGTTTTAACGCCTGTTCGAGATAGCTGTTGACCAAATTTCCTTCGGTATTGTAATATTTGACTGCCGTCACGATCAGCGGATTTTCCAGGTCGGTATTGCGGACACTCAACGTGGTCGCCAGGTTGTAAACTTGCTGGGTATTGCGATAGTAAATGTGCGAATAAACCGGGACGTAGACTGTATGGCCGGCGATCGCTTCAATTTGTGTAATATCAACGGGTTCCGCCGCCCGGGTCAACTGTTCTATCGTCGGGCCGGAAGATTCCGAGGCGATTGGCCCCCCGGTTGGCGGGGATTCGCAACCCGTCAAAATTGAGAAAGCGATCGCGATCGTAAATAAAAGAGATAATTTCATCATGATTCTAGGGTGACTCCTTAACCATTTGAAAATTGTCTCGCCCCCAAACCCCCAATTCTGGGGGCTTTGAGTGGAGCGAAATTTGACGAATCATTTCACACGGCTATATTTTCAATTTTCGCTCAATTATGCCTCCTCAGCCGATGCCATCAGACCCAACTTTTTCGCCAAGGGTGACAGCGACAAACCCTGCATCAGCAGGGAGATGAGAACCATAAAAAACACGAGATTGAACATTTTATCCGCGTCGGCGATACCGCTGGTCAGCGGGAACGTCGCCAGGACGATGGGAACCGCCCCCCGCAACCCCACCCAGGACACGAACAGTTTTTCTTTGACCGGCATCTGCAGCAATCCCAGACAGGAAAAAACCGCGATCGGACGGGCGACAAAAATCAGAAACAGTCCGATGGTGATTCCCACGGCGGCGACGGAGGGCAATTGAGAAGGGAACACCAACAATCCGAGGGTGAGAAACATGACAATTTGCATCAGCCAGGATAGGGTATCGTAGAAGCTGATAATATTATTTCCCGCCGCCGGAAGGGGATAATTTCCCACCACCACCCCCGCCACATAAACCGCGAGAAATCCGTTCCCCCCCACATTTGTACTCACGCCGTAGGTGAGTAACACCAAAGCCAACGTCATCACCGGATACAGGCCCTCGGCGGTCAGATGCAGGCGGTGAATCGCCCACACCGTCCCGCGACCCAAACCGTATCCCAACGCCACCCCCGCGACAATTTGCAAAATCAGCGACAACGCCAGACGCCACAGGGAAACTTCCCCTGTCGCCACAATTGCCACCATTTGGGTCGTCAACAACGCCGCCATCGGGTCGTTGCTGCCGGATTCGAGTTCGAGTAACGGTTGCAGGGTCCCCCGCAGGCCCAAATTACCCGATCGCAAAATCGAAAATACCGCCGCCGCATCGGTGGAGGAAATAATCGCCCCCAGCAACAATCCCTCCGTCCAGGTGATCCCTTGCCGGCCGATATCGAAGCTGGAAAAGGAACCGAGAACGAACCAGGCGAACGTCCCCAACAAAAGGGCCGTCATGCCGACACCGACGGTGGCGAGGGTGAGTCCGGGCGCCAACACGGGGCGAATTTTTGACCACTGGGTATCCAATCCCCCAGCGAATAAAATAACGATCAGGGCCACATCTCCGATCGCCTTCGTCAGTTCGGGATTGTCGAATTGGATGCCGCCCAACCCCTCCGAACCCGCCAGCATTCCGATCAGCAGAAATAGCAGCAAACTGGGGACACCGAAGCGGCTGGCGGCTTTGCTGGCGAGGATACTGGCCAGCAAGAGGAGGGCGATGATGATGGAAAGTTCCGCGATCGCGATCATGAATTCCGGTCTAATTTTCAGTCATTTTGAGGTTATCCCATCTGGCTTTGATTTTCAACAACGTCGCCCGAAATGCCGGTCAACTCTCTTTTGTTTCCGGTTTGGGGGTTCTCCCCGGCGAACCGATACCCGCCGCTGTCAAATGCCGGTTTTGACGGTTTCTATTTTTTATGGTATACCCAGTTTTTGGAGCGATAAAATTGCACGCTATAGTTGTGACGAGAGGGTGGGGATCGGTGAGAAAAATCAATGGCGATAGCCCGCTTCCGGCCGGGATATTCGCGATCGCATTGGCGACTCTGGTTTCCGGTTTGACGGCCCTACAGTCACGATCGCAAACTCCGGTTCGAGAAACGGGATTTGTTTTTGAAGGCGAAGGGACAATGAACCGAGTCAGTGCTCTGATGGTAGAATATACTGGCGAGTGTCCGGGAAAAGATGAACCCCCCGATATGACGGCCTGGTTTATCTCCGACTCGACGCCGACGGGACGGCGGCGGCGGGTCCGCATTACCAACGTGACGACGGGTTTAGATCCGAATCGATTGCCCTATACGGATCGAGGTTACGAGCAGAACAAATCCTCGGAAAAAATTTCGTTCCGATTTGGCAACAAACACGGCGATAGTCGGTTTCGAGTCCGGCCGGGTTTGAACCAATTTCAGTATCAAATTCGGGAGGGAAATGATCGGATTTTGGAAGAGGGAACGTTTGCTGCGAACTTCGACCTGGAGACGCGATCGCAGGTTCGCAACAGTCAGCTAATCTCCTCCCAAGTCTGCGCGAATTCGAGCATTTCCTTGAATCGATGCGCGGATATTCGCACGGAAAATAAGTGGCAATGTCCGAATGGGAGCGTCGTCCGCCGGGAGATTTCTCCCCCAGGCCCGCCACAAACGGTGATTCGCAACGATTCCCCCGATACGGTGTATTTTCAAGTCAATAATGGCGATCGCGTTCTCGGGCCCGGGGAGGCGATGGAACTGAGGGGGAACAGTCCGGGTTCGGTTCGATATTCCCAATCCTCCGGCGATCGCTTGAATCGGACAATGTTTTTGCAGCCGGCGGTATTGTATCGCTTCCGGCGATCGGGCAATTCCCTTAATCTCGTCGATCGGTGACGTTTTTTGCGTTCTGCCGAGAGGGGAATTCCGCCGGTTTTCAATTCCCCTCACCGGTGACATTAACTCAATTTGACGCGGACAATCCGGGTTTCGCGTCTCATCGAGAATTTAAAACAACTCCATAAAATTGTTGATCGCCAACGGATTACCCGACGGCTGAATCAAATTGGGGATATCTTCTTTGGTCAGCAGCGTATTCTCCAATACGGCCAAAACTTGACCGGTTGCCGCGATAATGATAGCGGTGCTGTTTGATGCGACATCGGGAGTGAGCGTCACATCATTTGCGGTCAAACCCGATCCGGTTTCTAAGAAAAGAATATCCCGGCTATTCGGATCGAAGCCTTGAATTCTGTCGGCGTCAGCGGAGTTGAAAACCTGATCTTTCGGCGTGATGGTAAAAATATCCCTGCCGGAGCCGCCGACTAAAGTATCTCGGCCGAAATCTCCGCTAAGGTTCGTCACACCACTACCGCCGATAATTGAGTCGTCACCTTGTCCGCCGTATAAAAAACCTTCATTAATAAAGAGTGTATCGTTCCCTTTATTGCCATACAGAAAGTTTCTGGAAGCCGAATCCGGCGGGGATGAATCGGTTAGATTATCATCGTCCTGACCCCCAAAGAGGGTATCTGCACCCGCACCGCCCCGGAGGAAATCGCCCCCTTGATTGCCAAAAATCAAGTCGTTGCCATCGTCTCCTTGAATGAAGTCGTTATTTTGCAGGCCAAAAAGGGTATCATCTCCCCCAAAACCCAGTATTGTATCGACCTCCTGAGTTCCCATTAAATTGTCGGGGCCTTGGGTTCCGTTGATTTCCGCCATGATTGTTTCATGCTGTAAAATTAGGGTCAATTATTGTTCATAGCACGGAACGGAATTTTTGACAATTTTCGGACTCGTTGGCGGTGGTATGGCCAGTTTTGGGCGGCGATCGCCCCATGAATTCGGTTCCGGAGAGGGACTCTGGGAAGACCACAAAGGGCTACAACCAACGACAATATTTGATGTTAAGTGGGGTTAAATATGATATAATACGGAGACGGTTTTTGATAAAAATAACCGCAAAAACAACCCAAAAATCTACCTTTTGGGGGATGACGATCGCGGCAAGGCGACCCCCCGGAGGGCAAAGCGTAACGGGAGAAACATGACCTATCAACCCATCGAAAACTACGGCATCATCGGCAATATGTACACCACCGCCCTGGTGGGCATCAACGGTTCCATCGACTGGTTTTGTTTTCCCCGCCACGACTCCCCCAGCGTGTTCGCCGCCCTCCTCGATCGCCACAAAGGAGGACATTTCCAAATCCATCCCACCACGGACGCCCCGATCACCCACAAACAATTTTACTGGCCGGAAACGAACATTTTAGTCACCCGGTTTCTCGCCCCCTGCGGGGTGGGAGAAATTATCGATTTTATGCCGGTGGGAAAAACCGTCCGCGATCGCGGTTATCGGTGGCTGGTGCGGCAGGTGAAAGCCATCCGGGGATCGATGACATTTCGGATGGAATGTTTCCCCGCCTTCGACTACGCCCGCAAGCCCCCGAAAGTGCGACTCACCGCCAGCGGCGCCCGGTTGGCCGGTCCCGATTTGTCCCTGGGATTGGCGACCTACACGCCCCTGGAGGCCTGCGATCGCGGCGTTTTTACCGAATTTACCCTGGAAGCCGACGAACGGGCGGTTTTCGTCCTCCAGGAAACCGGAGATGACTTCACCTGCACCCTGCCGCTGTCCCGGGCGACGGCCCAAGACCTGTTTGAAGAAACCGTCGTCTACTGGCGAAATTGGCTGTCCCAGTGCACCTACCGGGGCCGGTGGCAGGAAACCGTGGAGCGATCGGCCCTCGTCCTCAAACTCCTCACCTACGAGCCCACCGGGGCGATTATCGCCGCCCCCACCTGTTCTTTACCCGAAGAAATGGGCGGCAGCCGCAACTGGGATTATCGCTACACCTGGATTCGGGATGCGGCGTTCACCCTTTACGCACTGCTGCGAATCGGGTTCACCCAAGAGGCGGCACAGTTCATGAATTGGATCGAATCCCGGTGTCAAAAACAGCCCGGAGACGACCTGCTGCACGTCGTTTACAGCGTCGATGGCTGTTACACACTCGATGAGGAAATTCTGCCCCATTTGGAAGGGTATCGGAAATCGGCGCCGGTGCGGATCGGGAATGAGGCGGCGAATCAATTGCAGTTGGATATTTACGGCGAATTGATGGATTCGGTGTATCTGTTCAACAAATACGGGGCGCTGATTTCTCACGACCTCTGGACCCATTTGCGGCGGATGATCGATTGGCTGTGCGACAACTGGGACCAGGAAGACGAGGGGATTTGGGAAACGCGGGGGGGCCGCAAGCATTTTTTGTATTCCAAATTGATGGTTTGGGTGGCTTTTGATCGCGCCCTGCGGCTGTCCGAAAAGCGATCGTTTCCCGCCGATCGCCTGCGGTGGTTGAAAGTGCGCGATCGCGTCTACGAGGAGATCATGGACCGGGGTTGGGACGACACCCGTCAGGCTTTCGTGCAATCCTACGACAGCGAGGCCCTCGACGCGGGGGCCCTGATCATGCCGCTGATCTTTTTCATGGCACCGAACGACCCGCGAATGTTGAAAACCCTGAATGCGATCGCCAAAACTCCCAAACAGGGGGGCCTGGTGTCCAACAGTTTGGTCTACCGCTACAATCTGGCCTATTCCGACGACGGACTGTCCGGCCAGGAGGGGACCTTCAACCTGTGCACGTTCTGGCTGGTGGAGGCCCTCACCCGCGCGGGACGGGTCGATCCCACCCAACTGAACCGGGCCCGGTTGATTTTCGAGGAAATGCTCAGTTACGCGAACCACCTGGGGCTCTACGCGGAGGAGACGGGCGCCAGCGGCGAGGCGTTGGGCAATTTTCCCCAGGCGTTCACCCACCTTTCTCTGATCAGTGCGGCTTGGAATTTGAATCGGGCGATCGAGGATCGGTAGTTTTGGCCCTCACCCCCGACCCCTCTCCCAATTTTGGGCGAGGGGAGTAAGATATAGCGCTGGGGTGTGGGGTGTGGGGTGTGGGGTGTGGGGTGTGGAAATTCCCTTTTCATCGGGGTTTCGAGGTTTATCACCCTTTCCGGAACTGTAAATGGGAGGCGATCGCTCCGTTATTGCGTGAGGCACTGAATCAGCCAGTAATCGCTCAGGTTGCAGGTCATCCAGTTTACAACATCAACCAGTTTAATTTTAGGGGGCAACTCCCGGTTTTTACAATCAACAATCAGTTTATGGAGACATTCAAATATTATTCTATCGTGCCGATCCATTACCACATATTCTCCATTGTCTGCTGCCAGTAACGTTTGTATTGCAGTCCATCCCTTAGTCCCAGGATTGATCGGGTTCAATTGTTGATCTCGTATCAAGCGAAATCTGATATTTTGATGCGTCCGAACAAAGTAATCGTTTAAGTTTTGTATTCTGGAAGTGAAGGCTTTTCCAGATAAGTGTAAAAAAGCGATGACATGAGTTCTGGTTCTGGTTGTAATTTGCAAATTTTCTGGAATGACCAGATGCTTTAAAAATAACTGGTTTGTGCTTAGATAATATCGAGTGGAAAAAGCTGATACGATCTCGTTGAGTTTACCGACATCATCTTCATCGCTGATAATGCGGTGCGTTTCATAACGTTTGTACCATCTCTCCAATAAATCTTCCCAATATTCATCTAATTCCCAATATTCATCTAAATACTCCTCATTACCACCAATAACAAAAGGTTCGTCCGGCTCATCACCACCAACAATAATTCTTTGTTCCAACTTTTCTTTTTCATGTTTCCAATTGGTTCTCTCATCATCGAATTTTATTTTCGTTTCAAACAACTCTTTTCTGGTACTATTCAGATCTCGTATCGTTTCATCCAAGCGATCTTTAACTCGGATCAAGTCTTGTTTTTTGTCATTCAATCCTCGTCTCGCTACATCCAACTGACTTGTAACTTGAACCAACTCTTTTTGGGTTTTATGCAACTCTTGTATCGTTTCATCTAACTGATTTTTAATATCGGAATCTTTGTCTGGATTTTGTGAAATTCTCAAGTCTCGTATTTGTTCTTCCAGACCTAGAATTTGTTGTTTCAAGTTCTTTTTTTCTATTTCCAATGCTTCGATTTTCGCCGTTGTAGCCCTTTCTCTTTCTATCAGTTCCTGTTCTTTTTTAGCCGCATTACTTTCTCTATTTTCTACTTCATGCTGTTGTATTTCCAAATATTTTTCCCATGCTTTTAAATTTTTACCTCGTTCCTGAAATTCTTGTTTGAGTTCTTCTAAAGCTGTCTTGAGTTCTTGGAAAGCGTTGGCAACTTCTACTTGTTCTGGATTGGATTGGGGTTCAATTTGATTTGGATTGGATTGGGGTTCAATCCCATTCCCCGGAGGCAGACCGCCTTGAACTTTATAACGGTAATATTCAGATGCTCGTTTGATGACGGCACGAATTGAAGACCGACTCAAGACATCTTCTAGTTCATGGATTCCGAATAATCTCTCAAGCTCAAGCCTTGGATAAAGGGGTGATTTTTGCTGCCATAAGGTTTTGAGAATATGAAACAGTTGTACTTCGTCCGGGCGATTTAAAGTGACGACGGTTTGGGATACGCGATCGACAACTGAACCGTCAAATATTTCTTGGAAACGCTGCCAGCGATCGGGAAATAGGTTGAGGATAATGAAACTATTGGGAACGTGAGTTAGAATTTCCTTCACCGTCGAGCCGAAACTCTCCAATGTCAAACGGTTGCGTTCCTCAAAGAGGGATTCTAATTGATCGAAGATCAGGATCAGCGGTTCATCCAAAAGAGATAACTTACCCAAAGTTTGTATCGCTTCCAGGGCAAACTCCTCGCGGTTGAAATCATCGGGCCAGGGCTTGAGATCGACGCTTTTTAATTCTTCCGAATCCGCATCACTATTTCCCGCCAGCCAATGACGAATGATCTCTTTTCGGCTGGTTTCTGTATACCGACAGAACCGAATAATCCCTTTCAAAATCTGGGAACTGTAGTATGTGGACAATCCGGACTGCTCCTGCCACCAAGTCAAGATGCGTTTTTCGATAATATCCCAATTGTTGCGATAGCGATCAGTTCCAGGTGTTCCTACCCGTTCGTATAGAGATAAATTATCATCTTTCAACTTTTCAATGATCTGGCGACCTCTCGCAGTGTTTGCCCAGTCGGTTTGACTGAGGATGTTCACAAAACTTTTGGCAAAGAATTGTTCGAGCTGGGTGAGTTTTGTGTTTTTGATTTCCTCGGAAAATGATTCTAAGATTCGAGCATAGACATGGTAATTGACTGCCTTCTCATTATTGGGGTGGCGGATAAAGAATAGGCGGTTGGTTTTCAGTACCTCCCGTGCCAGCCTCATCATCAGGTGAGTTTTTCCCGAGCCGGGTTCTCCTAAAACGATCGCACCCTGGCTTTGATTGTTGGGCGCCCCCTTAATCTCGTGGAGGACGGCTTTCAGAGTTTCAAATTCGTCCTTGTAAATTTCCGGATAGTCGGGATGTTCTTCAAAGGGTGTGTTGACTCGAATGCTGCTGAACGGGTTGGGAGTGTTCTTGTATAGTTCGGCTAGAGTTTGAGACATGGTTGGTGGTTGTAAGGTGTACAAATAACGATAAAGTTGGTAGGTGAATTGTGCGTCGTAATCGGCGCTGTGTGCTTGGCGAGTGTCGAAACGCCGTCCCTGCGATCGCACGTCCAAACTTTTGCACAAGTAACTCAGGCTGTAGCTGTGAAGGTTGGGTAACTGCTGCCGTGCCAGCTTCCGGGTACAAATAAACGTGAAATCGGGATAGGGGATTCCCACCCGTTCAAAACTGCGTCGCAAAATGCGATCGTCGTGTTCGGCGTGGTGGCAGACGATGATTTTATCTTGACAATGGGCGGCGATCGCTTCCACGATGGTACTGAGGGGGTGGGTGTTGAGTCTGAACCTCGGTTCCCGATGTTTCCCTTTGACAAAAGCGTGATAGCACACCTCCCCGCGATCGCCCACAATTCCCACTTCGGTTAAAGTGTCGTTTCCTTCGGTATCCAAGACGACAAAATCGTTCGGGGCTTGGTGGTATCCCTGCATGGCGCGAACTGAACCCGCTATCCCGTAGCATACCCCCAAACCGACACCGCACCCTCGGAAATGTTACAAAACTTATCCATTTTAGAAGTGGCAAGAAACCGGGTTTCTCGGAGACGCTGGGGTTGGAGTTTGCGAATTCTGATAGAAACCCGGTTTCTACATCTCACCGGCAGGGGTTTCTAAAAACTCGGAGTTGATGCTAGACTATCAACAATTCTGCTAGGCAACTCCTCTCGCTGAGGTCCGTCTGATGAGCAGCCAAGATGTCGCGCAAGATCCGGGTGAAACGTGGAATTTGCTGGCCCGTGACGGCCCCGAAACGGAGCCGGATTTTTGCCCGAGTGCAGATGATTTGATCGTCTACTTGGCGCTCAAAGCGATTCATACCCCCCTGCCGCCGCGCCTCCGATGGCTTTCGGAATTGTCCCCGGCGTTGCGGCGGGAACTCGATCGCACTTTCGGAACGAACCGCCGCGCCTGCGAAGCCGTCAACGAACTGTTACTCGAACTCCACCAACCGGAAGCGATCGCCCTTTACTGCCAGCGGAGTTCTATTGGCAAAAAACTCCCCACCGCCCTCTACGTCCACAGTTCCGCGATCGGCAAACTGCCGCCCCTGCTGCGGGTTTACGAACGGTTAGCCCGCAATGCCCTCGATCCGATACCGCCGCTGACGCTGATTAAAATTAACAGCGATCGCCCGGTTATTTCCTATCTGTTTTACCCCGATTTTGACACCGATCCCCACCCAGCCCTCGCCGCCAGTATCCAAGTCCGGGTTCCCACGGGTCAGGTCAATTCTTCCAACTACGCCGAGAGCGAAAATCCCCCCATTTTGCACCGGAAAGAAACCTTCGTCGCCCCGGATTATCCCAACTATGAAATCTTCGCCCGCCTCACCCGCAGCGAGGAGGCTTTGGGGCTCCTGGGGCGCAATTCCGCCGAATCCACCCGACTCTACCGCACCATCGGAACCCGGCGGGGGTGGCTGGAACTCCTCGCCAAACGGGGGCTGGAAATCCGCGATCACGCCGTCGTCCACCGTTCCCAAACCGAAACGGTTGCCGATGGAACTCCGCCGCCGCGCATCGAACGCCACAAAGCCGCGATCGCCCGCAAAACCCTCTCTCGCCCCGTCCGCCGAGCTTTGGAGATGGAATTATTCCGGGAAAATACCACCTTTTTCGATTACGGTTGCGGCTACGGCGGCGACATCCGCCACATCAAAGAACGGGGTTATCAGTCGGCTGGGTGGGACCCGTACTATTCCCCCGACACGCCCAAAATTGCCTCGGAAATTGTTAATTTGGGCTACATTATTAATGTGATTGAATGTCAGGTGGAACGGCGGGAGGCGCTGATCAAAGCCTGGGAATTGACGGGGCGGTTATTGATCGTGGCGGCGCAAATTTTGATCGATGACAGCGATCGCGGCATCATGGCTTATAGTGATGGCATTATTACCAGCCGCAATACTTTTCAAAAATATTATCAGCAGGAAGAACTCAAAACCTACATCGACCAGGTTTTGAATGTGGATTCTATTCCGGTTGATTTGGGGATTTATTTCGTGTTTCGGGATGGGGCGGAGGCGGAAAATTTTCGCGCTTCCCGATTCCGATCGCGGATTTCTTCCCCGCGAATTTGTCTGTCCGTCAAACGGTTTGAAGACTATCAAGAATTACTGCAACCGCTGATGGCATTCGTGGGCGATCGCGGCCGGCTACCGGTGGGGGACGAACTGCCAGAAGCCCCGGAAATTGAGGCGGAATTGGGGTCGCTCCGGCGGGCGTTCAAAGTGGTTTTGCAGGCGACGGATCGGGACGAGTGGGAGCGGGTGGCCGATCGCCGTCGCCAGGATTTGTTGGTTTACCTCGCCCTCAGCCACTTCGGAAAACGCCCCAGACTGTCCCAATTTTCCGAGCCGGTCAAAAATGATATCAAGGGGCTGTTTGGAACCTACAAGCGGGCTTGTACGCTGGCTGACGTGATGCTTTTTAGTGCGGGCAACCCGGAAATTATCGCCGAATGTTGTTACACCTCCCCCGTCGGCCAGCGGCGGAAAAAATCCCTCTGGGTGCACGTCAGTGCCCTGGACAAACTCGACCCGTTGCTGAGGGTTTACGAGGGTTGCGCGAACCGGACCATCGGGCGTTTGGAGGGGGCAACAATCGTGCAATTTCACATTAAAAGCCCGAAAATCACCTATTTATTTTACCCGGATTTCGACGCGGACCCCCACCCCGCCTTGGGGACCCGGATGGCGATCGACCTGCGGGATCTGCACGTCAGCTATCGGAGTTACGAGGGCAACAATCCGCCCATTCTGCACCGAAAAGAAGCCTTCGTCACCCCCGACTATCCCCAGTATCAGAAATTCGCCAACCTCACCGCCCAGGAAGAGAATTGGGGCCTCCTCGACGACCCCGCCGCCATTCAAACCCGCCGAGATTGGCTAAAATGTTTGGAGGAACACTGCGCCGAAATCAGGGGACATCGCGTTTACTGGCGTTCCGATGCCGATCCGTACCGGGTCAAACTGATCCGATCCGCCCGTCGCGCCCGTCGGAAATCGTCCCGATCCGATCCGAATCTGACCGAAGCCGAAACAGGCGAGGTGATGTCAACTCGGGAATAGGTCGGGGTCAATTCCCGTGATTTGACTCTCCCATTTTCGATGCAGATACGGTTTAATTCGTCGGATATGGTATTTTTATTGACTGCCGAAACCCTCCGGTTGAGATAGCCTCCGTCGGTGACGAATTGACGGGGGGCGATCGCGTCAAGGTTATTTTGATAAATTGACGGTTGAAGGGGCAAAAAAAAGTGCTGCGATCCTCCCTGCCAATCTGGGCGGGTCGAAATTTGCCTCAAAAAGATGGGACAGCCCATCCGTTATTTGGCGGGGTGCCGATCGCACGAAAAAAGTTGGCATGGAAGCCGGCGATCGGGTCGGAAGTAGGAGCTAAAGAAAAGATGAACACCGGGACAATTTTGGAAGATTATGCTCGGGGAGAACGAGATTTTCATCGGGTAATTCTGATTGGAGTCAAGCTTCCGGGGGTCGATCTGAACAGTATCGATCTCAGCGCGGCAAACTTGATGAATGCGACCCTTACCGAAGCCAATTTGAGTTGGGCAGAACTGATCGGAACCAATTTGATCAACGCGGATTTGAGCAGTGCCGACCTGAAAGGTGCGGATCTGAGCGACGCCTATTTGAACGGGGCAAAGTTGGTGGGAACGTCCCTCGAAAAGGCGAAACTGGTGGGGGCAAATCTCAGCGGCGTCAATTTGACGTATAGCAAGCTGACCGGGGCCGATCTGAGGCGGACGAATTTGACCCAAACTAAATTGATCGGGGCGAATTTGAGCCGCGCCGACCTCCGAGAGGCGCGGCTCACCAACGCCAATTTGATCGGGGCCGATCTGCGGGGTACGGTGCTCTTGGGAGCCGACTTGCGGGGCGCCAACTTGAGCGGAACGTTGGTCGATAAAACCACCCAATTCGATAAAAAATGGCATCGGGTTTGGGAGGTTTGCAACAAAGGCGGCGAGGGACGGGATTTGAGTTGTGCCGACCTGACGGAAGCCAACCTGATCGGGGTCAACTTCAAAGGGGCGAATTTGAGCGGAGCCGATTTACGGGAGGCAAATTTGAGCGGTGCTTATTTAACGAATACCCAGGTCGATCGCGCCCAATTGACGGGGGCGATCGGACTTTCAGAAGCGGCGAAATTTGACCTACAAAAGCGAGGAGCGATCGTGGATTAATTGAGAATTGAGAATTGAGAATTGTTAATTGTTAATTATTCCCCGCATCCCACTTCGATTTGGGAGTTGTGCAGGTAATCCTCCACCCACTCGCAGGCGCCGCTGACGATATTTTGAAAATCGATCGCGGATTGGAGATTCCAGACGATCGCGATACCGTCGGCGTCGGTGGAAATTAACCGCTGGCCGTCGGGGCTGAAGGCCACCGATAAAACCTGGGTTTGCCGGGTGCGGTGGCCGTTGAGGACGGCCAGATTTTCGCCGTCGAGAGTCCACAGTTTGGCGCTGCCGTCCGTCCCCGCCGTCGCCAACATCTGACCGTCGGGGGAAAAGTCGATGTCGGACACCGTGCCGCCGTGGTCGGTTGGAAAGCGGGCGACTCGGTTGCCGTCGAGATCCCAAACGATGACCGTATCATCCCGGGCGCCGGAGGCCAGCAGGCGGCCGTCGGGGGAAAAATCCAGGCCCGACACCGTGCCGACGTGGCCGCCGAGGGTGCGTTGCCGGGTGCCGTCCGACCCCCAAATTTTTACCGTTTCGTCGGTGCCGCCGGAGGCGATGCGACGTCCGTCCGGGGCGACCGCCACCCGCCAAACTTTCTGCCCCCCAGAAGGCCAACTCCGCAGCAAAGTCCCGTCTCGCCCCCAGACTTTCAGGATGCGATCGTTGCCGCCGCTGACCAGAAACTCGCCGTCGGGGCTGAAGTCAACCTCCCAAACCGCCTCCCCGTGGTCGGGCAGGGTGGCGAGTCGCGTCGCCTGGGTGCGGGTGGGGGAGAGTTCCCACAGGTTGACCGCCCCATCGTATCCCGCCGTCGCCAGCAGGCGATCGTCGGGGGCCAGGGCCACGTCCAAAACGCCGCCTTCGTGGGCGGGGACGGTCGCCAACAATTGGCCGTCGGGCCGCCAGAGTTTGAAACTGCGGTCGTCGCTGCCCGTGACCAAAAAACTGCCGTCGGCGGAAAAAACCGCCTCCAAAATGCTGCGGTCGTGTCCCCTCAACACCGTCAGCACGGGGTGATCGAGGCGCCACAGGCGGATCGTCTTGTCCTGACTTCCGGAAACGAGGGTGTTGCCGTCGGGGGCGAAGGCGACTGTCCAAACGCGATCGCCGTGTCCTTCCAGGACGTGTACGAGGGTGCCGTCTTCCCGCCACAGCTTGATGTTGTTGCCCAAATCGGCGGTGGCGAAGGCGATGCCGAGGCGGCGGGCGGGGCTGTCGGGGGGACTGAAGGCGACGCCCCACACCCAGCCGTCCTGGGAGGGCAGGGTGGCGATCGCGGTACCGTCCCGACTCCACAATTTTGCCGTCCCGTCGTTGCTGCCGGACAGGAGGGTTTCGCCGTCCGGGGAAAAGGCGACATCCCAGACGAAATCCCCGTGGCCTTCCAACGTGCGGATGGGGGTGCCGTCAGACCGCCACAGTTTCACGGTCTTGTCCTTGCTGGCCGTGGCGAGGGTGGTCCCGTCGGGGGAAAAGGCGATCGCTTCCACGGTGTCGGTGTGGCCGTCCAAGGTGGCGCGGGCAACGGCGTCGGCCCATCCCCAAGCTCCGGGCCGCCACAATTTCACGGCGTTATCCCGGCCTCCGGTGGCGAGGGTTTGGCCGTCGGGGGAAAAGGCGACGGAGCGCAGGCCGTCCCCCCGTCCCCCGAGAACGGCGGCGGATCGTCCGTCGAGAGTCCACACCCGGGCGGTTCCGTCGGCGTGGGCGGAGGCGATGTGGCGCCCGTCGGGGGAAAAGGCGACGTCGAAAACGTCCCCGCCGTCGGATGTGAAGGTCTGCAGGAGGCGACCGCCGCGATCCCAGAGTTTCACGGTGTCATCGTTGCTGGCGCTGGCGATATATTGGCCGTCCGGGGAGACAGCGACCCGCCAGATCATGTCGTCGTGGGCGAAAATGCGGTTGAATTCGTCGGCCCCGAAGAAGGTGCGGCGCAGGGTGTTTTCTACATCCCCCGCGATCGCCTCTGGAGGGCGTCTGAGGGTTCGGAGGGTTTTTCGGGCTTTCAGGGCTGCTATGAGGGCGTCCCGGCGCTGCTGTTGCTCGAACAGGGCGTTGGCGGAGGTGAGGACGGCGCTGATTTCGCTGATCCGGGCCTGCCGTTCGCTGGCAGCAGCTTTGCGATATTGCCAGAAGGTGGCGATTCCCAGGGCCGAAGTCGCGGCCAGGGCGATGCTGAGGGCGGCGATAAAAAATTGTTGCTGTCGGGCGGTTTTTTGTTCTTGCAACAGCCGTTTTTGCTGTTCCTCGAGTTGGGCCGCGATCGCCTGGGCGCGATCGATTTCCAGGGTTTGCCGCAGTTGCACCTGTTCAAATTCGGCGGAGGCGGACAAAAATTGATAGTCCGAGGGGGTCAAACTTTTGCCCGCCGCCCACTGTTGGGCGTCGTGTAGCGCCTGTCCCCGCAACAGGCGGGATTCGTCGGTTTGACCGGAATCGATCCAGGCTTCAAAGGCTTGGGAATAGGGGCGCAGTTGGTGTAATTTTTTCTGCACCCATTCTTCGGTAAAGATCCGCTCGTAAATTTTATTTTTGACTTTTAAATGGTTGTTTTTTTTGGCGATCGCCCCCGACAACAACAGTTCCATATGTTCCGGATTTCCGTCCGCTTCGATTTCCGCACCGCTCAAAATTTGCTGATACAGACCCAACAAATTGGCAACTTTATTTTCGTCCCTCAACAGTCGATTCGTGATGGTTCGTAAATGTTCCGGTTCGTCCTGGGTTTGCCAATTTTGAAGGACATAGTTTTGAACGACTGTTTCGACGATCTCAATTTCGGTTGCCGTTATTTTGAAGCCGTTACCGCCGGATTGAACAGATTTTTCAGATAAGATTCCGCAAATTTTTTGAGTTAAAAATGGTTGTCCGCCTGTCCAATCTAAAATGGCTCTCAGCAGTTTGAGGGGATCTTTTCCGGGAATCCTCAAACCGTCGATCAGGGGGAGGGCTTCGATGTCCCTAAACCCGCACAGCTCGATCGCGGTGCCGATATTGAAGGGGGTGCGGCGGGGATCGCGGATCAGATCCGACGGGGTGGCAACTCCGAAAATGGCGAAGGTGAGGCGGTTGTATTCCGGGTTCGTGGCGCGTTGATTGTAACAAAATCGGATGAAGGCGAACCAGTCATCCACGGAAAATGATAAGCTCAAAATACTGTCAATTTCGTCGATAAAAATGCAAAAATTATCCCCGGCAAACTCCGGCAACAAAATCTCACAAATAAATTGATTTAATTTTTGAATCCACGAAATCTCCCCCTGTTCGGTCCACCATTTTTTAAACGGGATTTTGCGCGACAGTCCGAATCCCCGCAACAGTTCGACGAAAATCCCCTTGTACCATTGCAGCGGCGTGATATTTTCGCTGCCGATCACCGTCATGTCCAAGGTCGTGCAGTGCACCCCTTCCCGTTCCAAACGGTCGCGAGTCCGCACCATCAGGGAAGATTTTCCCATCTGCCGGCAGTTGAGGACGTAGCAAAACTCCCCCCGCTTCAAAGCCTCGTAGAGGTTTTCATCCGCCTGACGGGTGACGTAGCTGGAAGCGTCGGCTTGGAGACTGCCACCGACTTGATAAATCGAGATTGAGTCGTTCATTATATCAGATCCCGATAATTAACCACAAAACATCTGAGATCGAGGGAGTCGGGAGTCGGGAGTCGGGAGTCGGATTTTTCATCTTTCTCCCCAAATTCTCCATCCTCTCAATGTCTGAGCAATTATCAAGATTTGATATTAAACAGTTGGTTCCCCCCTCGACGGCACTGGCAGAACTCAAATCCGATGCCACGATTTTTAACGGTCAAGTCTAGGGTAATTCAACCGCCCATAAATGTCAATTTTATCGACCGTCGCACAGGTCGCGATCGCCCGTTTCAAGTTTCGCATTCGTTCGCAAATAATCCCCCATCCAATCGCAGGCGTAGACCAGTTCATCCAGGTTGATAACTGCCTCCACATCCCACATCGCCACGGTGCGATCGTCGCTGGCGGTGACGATGGTTTTGCCATCCGGACTGAATTTCACAGTCCAGAAGCCGCCGCAGCAGCCGTAGAGGGTTTTGATTTCCTCGCCCTCCACCGTCCACAATTTCACGGTGCGATCGGTGCTTCCCGTCGCCAGCAGGCGCCCGTCCGGGCTGAAATCGACACCGGGCACGCCATTTTCGTGACCTTCAAACGTCCTCACCGCCGTCCCGTCCCACCGCCACAGTTTCGCGGTCTGGTCCATGCTGGAGGTGGCGAAAAATTCCCCCGCCGGACTCGCCGCCAACCCGAAAATATCGCTGTCGTGGGCGATGACAGTTTTGAAGGGGGTCCCGTCCGCGTTCCAGATTCGCACCGTCCCATCCGACCCCGCCGACGCGAACTTTCGGCCGTCGGGGCTGAAAATCACCCGGTAGACCCGTCCCCGGTGGCCGGAGAGAGTTTTCAGCAGGCTTCCGTCCCGCGTCCACAGTTTGACCGTCCCATCTTCGCTGACGGAGGCCAATTTTTGGCCGTCCGGACTGAAGCTGACATCCCAGGTCTGGTTTTGATGTCCGGTCAGGGTATTTAAAAGAGTGCCATTTTTATTCCAAAGTTGCACGGTTTTATCGGAACCCGAAACTGCAATAATTTCCCCGTCGGGGCTGAAATCGTAGCCGAATAAAGTGCCGCTTCCGCCTTCGAGGGTTTGGGTAATTTTTCCGCCGCGATCGCGCAAATAAACCGTCGGCCCGTTGCTGGCGATCAAGGTTTCACTGTCGGGGGAAAAGGCGATATCCCAGATTTCGGCATTGAAATGAAACGCCGTGACGAGGGAAGTTTGGGGATGCCACAGCCGGATCGAATGATCTTCGCTGCCCGAGACGACTAAGTTGGAATTGACGGGGGAAAATGCCACCCCCCGGATGATGCCAGTGTGTCCGGAAAAGGTTCTCAATAACGTGCCGTCCGCCAGCCAAACTCGCACGGTCCGATCTTGGCTTGCGGAGGCGATTCTCTGTCCGTCCGGACTGAAGACTAAATCTTCGATCCGCTGTCCGTGTCCAGCCAGGGTTCTGATGAATGTGCCGTCCGATTTCCACAGTTTCACGTCCTTCTCATCCCCGGTGGCGAGGGTTTCGCCGTCGGGACTGAACGCCACGTTCCAAACATCGGTTTCGGACTCGAAGGTTTGCAGGAGTCGGCCGTCCGAAGTCCATAATTTTGCGGTATTGTCGATACTCGCCGTGGCGATTTTTTCACCGTCCGGGCTGAAGTCCACATCCCAGATCATGCCCTCGTGTCCTGTCCAATTTTTTAACAAATTCCCGTTTATATCCCAGACTTTAATTTGGCGATCGCCCCCCGCCGAAACCCAGGTTTTTCCGTCCGGATTGAAACTCAAACTCCACGCCGGCCCCTCGTGGGCTTTAATCGCTTGTTTGACTTCCCCCGTTTCCCAATTCCACAGCTTCACCGTCCCGTCCAAATGGGTCGCGCCAACCCACGGTAAATTGGGGTGAAATTCGACGGTAAAGACGGTGGCGTGGCTGTCCAAAGTTGTGACGGGCGTTCCGTCCGCTTTCCAAATTTTTACCTGTCCCTTACTCACCGCCCCGGCGACCAATTGCCCGTCCGGGCTGAACGCCACATCCAGCAGCGAAAACGGCGTGTCATCGATGCGATTGACTTCGTGAACCCAAAACAGCGATCGCTTCAAATTTGACTCGATATCTTCTTTCAATTGGGGGGAATAATTCTTGAGGGTTTTTAGCTGTCTTTTTGCCTTCAATAAATCGAAGACAGAATCGAGTCTTTGGTGGGACTCGAAACGGGCGACGGAGGATGAAATCGTCGCTTTTATTGCGCTAATTTTTGCCAATCTTTCACTTTCTAAGGCTTGGCGATATTGTAAAAATGTGGCGATCGCCAGCCCGGAAATCACCGCCGAAGTCGCCCCCAAAAATGCCAGCAACCGCCGCTGAACCTGCGAGGCTTTTTCCAGGGCCCGGGCGCGTTCCAACTCCAATTTTTGCTGCACTTCTCGGCGATCGCGATTCTCACTCGCCGCCAAAAACTGATAGTCGTCATCCCCCAGACTTTTCCCCCTCGACCAGTTCTTCGCATCCTGCAACGCTTGACCAATTAAAAGACGAGAGTTATCGGTTTTTTCGGAGGCAATCCAAGCATCCATCGCCTGGGAATAGGGGCGCAACTCGTTTAATTTTCGTCCCACCCATTCCGAATTAAAAACTTCTCGATAAATGGGATTTTTGACCTTTATCAAACCCTCCTGTTTTGTCGCAATTCCCGATAACAATAACTCCATCTGTTCCCGGCTGTCGTCTGTCCGGATCGCCTCGCCCCGCAACATCGCCTGATACATCCCCAGCAGCCGCGCCGCCCACTTTTCATTTCGCAAAATGCGATCGCGGATCGTCCGCAAGTGTTCCGGTTCGTCCCGGGATTGCCAATTTTTGACCACCCGAGTCTGCACGATATATTCCACAAAAAAAGTTTCGGAACCGGGCAGAATTCCAAAACTCGATTTTTTGTCATTCTCCGCAAACGAAACCAGCAGGTTGCACAATTTTTGCGTCAGGAACGGCTGGCCCTCCGTCCACTCCAACACCGCCTTTAAAATCGCCCTCGGGTCGGCAAATTTTCCCTCCAAACCCGGTATCAAAGCGTCAATACAATTGTCGTCAAATCCCGTCAGTTCCACCGCCGTCCCGATATTGAACGGCGTCCGTTTTTTGTCCCGAATCAAATCCGAAGGCGTGGCGACTCCAAAAATCGCAAACGTGATCCGATTGTACTCCGGATTCACCGCCCGCTGATTGTAACAGTACCGGATCAACGCGAAAAAATCATCCACCGGAAAATTGAGGGTCAAAATGCTGTCGATTTCGTCCACAAAAATAAACAGCCGTTCTTCCGGAAACTGATTCAACAACTCTTCGATAAATTGACTCAACCGCTGCAATAAAGAGAGTTCTTCCCGTTCCTGCCACCAGGTTTTGACCTTGAACTTCCGCGACAGTTTGAACCCGAACCACAGCTTTGTCAGGATGCCTTTATACCACTGCAACGGCGTCACGTTCTCGCTGCCGATGCAGGTCATATCCAAACTGCTACATTTGAACCCCCGCTGTTGTAGCCGGTAGGAAGTCCGCACCAAAAGGGAAGATTTCCCCATCTGGCGGCAGTTCAAAACGTAGCAAAACTCCCCGCGAATTAATGCTTCGTAAAGTTCGCGATCGGCCCCCCGTTCCACATAGCTGGGGGCTTCTGTACTTAAACTGCCACCGACTTGATAATGATTCATTGGGGGTGGGGGGATAATTGATAATTGATAATTGATAATTGATAATTATTTATTGTTTTCCTTTTCTGTGGGGGCAACCGTCTCAGGTTGCCAAAATTCGGGGTGTTGGATCTTCCGCAGATTACGCAGATGACACAGATTTAATTGGGGGATGGGTAGGGGCGCAAGGTTTGCGCCCTTCGACTTGTTTACAATTAGAAACCGCTCAGACGATTTCGCAGGATTTCTGCCTGTTTTTCGGCTTCTGCGAGGGCATCCCGCGCACCCTGAACCACGGCGGGATCGGCTTTTTCCACGAAGTTGCGGTTACTCAACCGCTTGTTGTAACTGTCGATTTCCTTCTGGATTTTCGCCAGTTTTTTCTCCGTGCGCTTTTTCAGGGCTTCCAAATCCACTACGCCGGCTAGGGGAATCAGGGCTTGCACCGTGCCCACCACACCGGCAATACTTTGACCTTCATCGCCTTTCAAAGCCTCGGCAATTAGCAAATTTTCCACGCCTGCGAGGTCTTTTAGGTAGGTTTCTCCCCCTTCTAAAATATCCCGTTCCGTGGCATTTTCGCTTTGTAAAATTGCCGTAACTTTGACCTTCGGTTTGATGTCCGCATCGGCGCGAAGGTTTCGCAGGGTGCGGATGGCGCCGATGATCAGGTCGAAATTCGTTTCCAGTTGGGGATCGATCGCATCTTCCTCCACTTTTGGATAGGCTTGAACCGCCAGACAATCCTCCTCGCCGGTTTGGGTGAGGGTGTGCCAAATTTCTTCAGTAATGTGCGGCATGAAGGGATGTAATAGCTTCAAAATCCCCTCCAAAACGTGGGCTAACACCTGTTGGGCGACTCGCCGGGAGGCCCCATCGTCCCCCTGCAGGCGGGATTTGGCGAGTTCGATGTACCAGTCGCAGAAGTCGCCCCAGATGAACTCGTAGAGCCCCTTGGCGGCTTCTCCCATGCCGTAGGCTTCCATGTAATCGCAGGTTTGCTTGACGGTTTGGTTGAAGCGGGACAAAATCCAGCGATCGCTCAATTCTAGCTGAATGATGTCCGGCGCCCCCAACTGGGCGGGGGTGTGTCCCTTCAAATTCATCAACACGAACCGGGCGGCATTCCACAACTTATTCGTAAAGTTGCGGGAGGCTTCCACCGAGGGGGATTCGTCTTTTTCGCGATCGTATTCTAGGCGGATATCCTGTCCGGCGCCGATCACTTCTCGCATCAGGGTATAGCGGAGGGCGTCGGTTCCGTATTTGTCGATCAGCAATAACGGATCGATGCCGTTTCCTGCTGATTTGGACATCTTTTTGCCATTTTCATCCAGGATCAACCCGTGGATGTAGACGGTTTGGAAGGGCATTTGGTCGGTAAAATATCCCGCCATCATCGTCATCCTGGCGACCCAGAAAAAGATGATGTCGAAGCCGGTGGAGAGGGTATTTGTGGGATAATAGGTTTGTAAATCGGGGGTATTTTCCGGCCATCCCAGAGTCGAAAACGGCCACAATCCGGAAGAAAACCAGGTGTCGAGTACGTCGGGATCTTGGCGGAGTTCCACGGTTTCGCCGAATTTTGCGATCGCCTGTTTTTTCGCTTCGGCTTCGGTCCGGGCGACAACAAAGGGCGTGGAATCGGTTATTTCTCCCCCGGTTTCACTCACCGCATACCAGGCGGGAATCTGATGTCCCCACCACAGTTGTCGGGAAATGCACCAATCCTCCAACCTCACCAGCCAATCGCGATAAACTTTCGTCCACCGTTGGGGTACAAAAGCGGGGCTATTGTGATTATCTAAAGCATCCAAGGCGCGATCGGCCAGGGGGCGAATTTTCACGAACCACTGAGTTGATAATAGCGGTTCGACGGGAACTTTTCCGCGATCGCTATAAGGAACAGAGTGGCTGTAATCCTCCACCTTCACCAAAACCCCATCTTCTTCCAACCGCTTCACCACATTTTTGCGGGCGACGAAGCGATCCTGCCCCTCAAACGGCCCCGCATTCTCATTCATGGAGCCGTCTTTATTCATAATATTAATCATCGGCAAATCGTGCCGTTTCCCCATCTCGAAATCGTTGGGGTCGTGGGCGGGCGTCACCTTCACGCATCCGGTTCCGAATTCCGGATCGACCAACTCATCGGCGACAATCGGAATTTCCCGGTTCATAATCGGCAGGGTGAGGGTTTTGCCGATCAAATCTTTGTAGCGATCGTCCTTCGGGTTGACCGCGACTCCCGTATCGCCCAACATCGTTTCCGGGCGGGTCGTCGCCACCTCCACGAAGCCGCTGCCGTCGCTGAGGGGATAGCGGAAGTGCCACAAATGTCCGTTGACTTCCTTATTTTCCACCTCCAAATCCGACACCGCCGACTCGCTGGCGGGGCACCAGTTGACCAGATATTCGCCCCGGTAAATCAACCCATCTTCGTAGAGGCGGACGAAGGCTTCGAGCACGGCTTTGGAGAGTCCTTCATCCAGGGTGAAGCGTTCCCGGGTCCAGTCACAGGAGACGCCCAACCGTCGCAGTTGGTTGACGATGCGATCGCCGGACTGTTCCTTCCACTCCCAAGCCCGTTCCAGGAATTTATCCCGCCCCAGATCGTAGCGGTTTTTTCCCTCTTCCCGCAGTTGCCGTTCCAAAATGGTCTGCACGGCGATGCTGGCGTGGTCGGTTCCGGGCAGGTAGAGGGCGTTGTAGCCCCGCATCCGATGATAGCGGATCAGGGCGTCGATGAGGGAGTTGTTGAAGGCGTGGCCCATGTGCAGGCTTCCCGTCACGTTCGGCGGCGGGATCATGATGGTGTAGGGTTCGCCCGGATTCGCCGGGTCAGCCTTGAAAACCTGCTTTTCTTCCCAATATTTCTGCCATTTGGCTTCGGTGGAAAAGGGGTCGTACTGGGTCGCCAGGGTCGGAATGGTTGCAGTCATGGCAGATCGTGGACAGTGTGGCCAGATTGGTGGTTCTTAAACATTTTGCCACAGGAGTCGCCCAACCTGAATTAGATTATGGGTAAATCCAGGCTTCACCCCAAAATCCAAAATGGCGAAACCCAACATCCTCCAAACCGGAAAATCCTACACATTTCGCAGCTATTTTGAGATGATCTACGAGCCGGAAGACATTCTGGCCGAATTCGGAGTCTCGCTCCGCCGCGACACCCTCACCCTCCCCAAAGCGGATCTGGAATCCAACGCCATCCCCATCGCCAACCTCAAACAGAACCTTCGCCGCCGCCTCCCTTTTGTCAGCCTCACCAGCGAAGCGGCGCGGCGAGAAATCCTCATTGCTCCGGTGGTTCTGGAGTTGATCGACTACACCCAAGCCCAGCTCAGGATCGAATATTCTATCAATGTTTCCGAGCAGCTTAAAGGCTCCCTCGACTATTACCTTCGTTCGGAAAATCGTCTGCTGATTATCGAGGCAAAAAATGCGGATCTGGCGCGGGGACTGACCCAGCTTGCGGTGGAACTGATCGCCCTCGATCGCTGGATTGATGAAGGCGAAAACCCATTGTACGGTGCCGTCTCGACGGGCGATATTTGGCAATTTTCCCGGTTCGATCGCCGCCAAAAACAAATCGAACAAGACCTGAACTTGTACCGAGTCCCCGCCGATCTTGAAGATTTGTTTTCCATCCTCATTGGCATCTTATTAAAATCGGAGTTATACTAGAACGATAGAAGAAACCCGCTTGGGAATCAATTCCCAAGCTAACAGCGAAAATCCTCTCAAGAGGATTAGAGTCTAATTTTCAGATTTAAAAATTCATAAAATTTCACCACAGAGGCACAGAGAACACGGAGAATTGATCGGTTTTTCCTGTAGTCTAGTAGTAGACCGTTTCGGCTCAAATGAGGCAAAATTCAAAACGGAGCATCGGGCATCTTGCCTGTGGATTCAGATCGGATCGCCTCATTTAAGATGAAACAGTCCACTACTAGACTCGATGACAAACCCTAAATCCATGAATTCAACCACATTCGCAGCTTCCATTCTTCCGGGGAAAGGGGTAAACCGAGATAGATGGGAAGCCAGTAGAGAAACGCCATCACCACCAGAACGATCGCGGTCATTCCCATGATTTTTCGGTCGGGTTGGCGGCTGTGCAGCCAGCGATCGCACCACCAAGCCGCCGCCATGATCGCAAACACCACCGCCCCCATATAATGATAGATGAACAGGCAGCGACTCACCATCGCCCAGGGGAGAAAATTGGCGCCCCAGTTGGCGATCGCGTACAGGATGACCCAATATTCCGGCTTCGGGAGAATGCGATCGCGCGAAACAAGATCGCTCAAGGCGACCCCGACAAATCCGGCAATTGCCAATATTGAAAACCACCACAAAACGGGATTTCCCATGCCGTGCACGTCGTAAATTATCGGGAATTCCGGAATCGAAATATTATTGAGCGACGGGGGGATATTTTCGGGGCTGTTTACCCGTTCAAAAAAATAGACCATCGGCCGGATCGTCCCGGGCCAGGTGTGCCATTGGGAACAGTAGGGATGAATGTCCGTATCACCCCCCAAATTTTGGTGGAAGGTGAGAATTTTTTGGTGCAATTCCCACAGGTTATATTTGGGATTTTGTCGGAGGTGGGGAATCCAAAGTAGGGTGTAGGTTAAAAATGGAACGATCGCCAAGTTCAGGATAATGTGGATCGGTTTCAATTCCGTCAGCCGTTCCAGGGGGGAGGAAAAAGCGGGCGATCGCCATTTCATCAACCCTGCCACAATCAATAATAAATAAATCCCCAATAAAAATCCCAACCCGTTCCACTTGACGGCGACGGATGCCCCGAAACAAACCCCGGCGAGAATCAGCCAAACCGGGCGATGCTGATTTTTGCAACTCAATGAAATTAAAAATAAAAGTTGAGCCAATAAGCCGAAAAATATGATATAAATATTGTTGAGGGCGTAGCGGGATTCCACCAAAAATAAACCGTCCAACGCCATGAAACCGGCGGCGATGAAAGCGAAACTGGAGCGGCGGGTCAGTTGGTAGGCGATCGCGCCCACCAGCACCGGAATCGTCGAACCGATCGCCGCATTCATCCAGCGGTAATTCCAGGGCGAGAGGGGATAACCCGCCGCATCGTGGACAGCATCGCTTCCCCAATTAAAAATAGAGCCGATTTGGAGGGCGATCGCGATCAGATATTGACTCAGGGGGGGGTGGGAATTAAAAAAGGGGGTGCGGGTGAGATAGTTGTGGGCGAACTTGGCGAAATACACCTCGTCGAAAACGAGGGTATTGAAGCGATCGAGATCCCAAAATCTCAGCGATAGCGACAGCAAAAAAATCGCCGTCATCCCGACCCAAAATTTCCGCGAAAACCGTGTCAAGAGCTGCATGACTGGGATGGATGCGATCGCCTCACAATTTTGGCTATTTTATCCGAGAAATGCTCCCCCCGTCTCCGAGATGCCCCCCCGGGGGGGTCAAACCCTCCATGCATGGGGGTTCTGGCTTCCCTAAATCTAAAAATTGGGTTAAGATGTGACGGCGATCGCAGTTGACCCGTCAGTTGACTCACTCAAAGTGCCTCGGATTGTCACGGAGCCTCAGAAGGTGAATCACCCATGAACTCGGGAAAACGGGCGATGATTAAAGTGTCGAGTTCAAACCCCGCCAATGTTTCCAGTCAAACTCCTTCCCGGTGCCATCAACGAAATCACAGTTTCCGTCTGCGAAACCAAATCTCTGACCCTCGCCGACCGCTACGGCCTCATGGCCGCGATCCTCGATGAGTCCCTCGACGAAGAAGAGCGTCGGGCCATCGATCGCCTGCTGCGCTCCACCCTGCGGGGACGGGTCAAACTGGTAGACGAACTTTCAGTCACAAACTAGGTCAGGTTTCTCCGCGGCGATGGCGCAACAGATCGAACTCGACAGCTTTCTGCTCCGTATCGCCCCCCGAGCCGACCCCCAGAACTAGGAGAGTCCGCAGACGCGGACTCTTTTTCGATCGCGGTCAATTATGGCAATGAGCGCTCGTGCGTCAACTTGCTTGGGGGAACCTCGGGGCTTTCAATTCTCCCGACTCCCTAATACCGACTCCCGACTCCCGATTAATAAAGCGGGACGCTCGGATCGACCGCTTTGGCGTAGGCGTCAATGCCACCCGCGATATTTTTGACGTCGGTGAATCCCTGTTCGACGAGCCACATACACATTTGGGCCGATCGCCGTCCGTGGTGGCACATCACCAGGGTTTCCTTGTGGGGGTCGAGGTCGGTCAAAATGGGTTCGGCCCACTGCTGGTATTCGCTCAACGGATAGTTGAGAAATCCATCCACCCTCGCGATCGCCAACTCTTGAGGTTCGCGGACATCGATCAGTTGCACCGCCTCCGGAGAGGCTTGCAGGCAGGAGGCGAGGGTTCTGACATCAATTTCGGAAAAGGATTGATTGAAAGATTGGGCTGACATAAGTTGCGTATGGACCGATTGAGTTCAAGCATTGATATTTTTCACTTTAACCGAATCTCTCCGGAATTCCTCACTCGTCTGCCGGGTGGGGATGGATGGCGACACCCCCCGCGATCGAGAGACTTTCCCTGCGGATTTTGGTACAATGCGGGAGCGATTCGATTTGGCTTCTCAGGAAACACGTTTCGGGTCGCGTTAGATCAATCTTGTCGCGTTATGGGGCGATCGACCGATGGACGAAATTTTCAAACCGAGCCTGATCGAGCCGGTGCTGACCCTCCTGGGGACGCTGGGGTTCTTCTTCTTTGCCATTCAAGCCTATCGGCAATTGGAAAAATAGTGATCTAAAATCCGGTTGATTGCCCGGAACAAAACGGGTTGGATCTCCACACCGCTTGGGAATCAATTCCAGAGGGCGCAAGCCAGGGGCCCCTACCCGATCAAATCATCTGAAGATGATTGGGAAGTTGGTGCGACTCAATAATCGGATCTGATATGAGTTGAGCCGCGATCGCTCTCTAGGATTCTTCTCCGGACAATTTGACCTGCTTGCCAATCAAGCTCAAGAAGTTGGAACCGAAATGTTGAATTTCCAAAAAGTTGGCGTACTCGTCCGCCGGTTTGTAAATTTTAAAGGTTTTCATAATCCCCAACGTTGCCGCACTTTCCAACGGTCCGATAAAACTGCTGTCGCGGTCTAAAAAATAGGGCTGTTCGGCCCAATATTTCATCTGTTCTGCATTGAGAAAATAACAGCCCGCGTGGGGGTTGAGGGTGCGCCGAAACTGGAGTGGCTGTTCCATGACTTTCCCGGTCAACTGGGGGCGATCGCGCACGTTTTGAAACTTGGCGGTGACGTGGGGCAGTAAATTGCCGTCGATGTAGGCTTTGTTGACTTTCCCGTAGGGAGAAATTTCGTAGCGGTTCGGCTGCAAAAGAGTTTCATTCCCCGCGTGGGCATTAAACCACCTCAACTTGACAAAAAACCAGGGGTCGTGTAAAATTAAGTCATCTTCCAAATAACAATAATAATCGTATTTCCCCAACTCATTCCGCAACACGTCCTGACACTCGAACCCCAATTTCATCGGCTCGGCATCGGTGGCGTGGTGGCGGTAAAAACCTGGGGGCAAGGGCAGTTGTTGCAACAGGTGACAATTCTGGGTGGTACAAATGACGATATCCACCGCATTACCCCCGCAGTGGTTGACCGGAAACGTGGCGCATTTGCCGATATCGATGACGCACTGACTGTCGCTGTAGAGTCCCCGCAGGGCGGTCAAACTCATGCTCAACCCCATCAATCTCGGTCGCGGATCTTTGTTGAGGGAGGCGTGGCTACCGTCGCCTTCGGGATTATAAAAATGGGGGATCGTGACTAAAATTCGCATCTGAAATTAAAAAATAGTAAATCAGAAATCTGCGTCATCTGCGTCATCTGCGGACGGAAATCAAATATCATTCACGATTGTAAAGCCTTCGCCCCATTTTGACGCAGGGAATCCGCCTGGGTCAGCAGGGACTCCGCAAATGCGATCGCCTCCCGGACCGATCGCCCGCTGGCCAGTTGGGCCAACTCCTCCCGCCGTCCCCCCGTATCCAGGGACGCGACCCGAACCACCGTCCGCTTGTCGGAGGCGGGTTGGCCGTTCTCATCGGAGGGGATCACCGTTTTAGCCACCCGGAAGTGGTGATCAGCCATCGCCGCCACCAGGGGTTGGTGGGTGACGCAGAGCACCTGGTGGCGGTGGCTGAGTTGGTGCAATTTTTGTGCGATCGCAGTGGCCACCCGCCCCGACACCCCCACGTCAATTTCATCAAAGACCAGAGTTCCCGACCCCTCAATTTGGGAAAAACAGGCCTTCAGGGCCAGCAGAAATCGGCTCATCTCCCCGCCGGACGCCGTGTCGCTCAAGGGTTTCAAGGGTTCACCCGGGTTGGGACTGAAACAAAATTGGATGCGATCGCTTCCCGTCGGCGTGGGTTCGGTGGGGATAATCTCCACCTTAAACCGGACGCTCTCCATCGCCAACGGTTTCAACTCCCGGATGAGGTGAATTTCCAGGCGGCGGGCGATTTCGTGGCGTTCGGCGGTGAGGAGGTGGCAGGCCTCTTCCAGGCGGGTTTGGGCCTCGCAGTAGGCTTTTTCCAGCCCTTCGAGGGACTGATCCGCGTCTTCGAGTTCCGCCAATTCGGCCCGGATGCGATCAAAATAGTCCATCACCTCCGCCAGCGTCGGGCCGTACTTGCGACAGATCTGTTTGAGGTCATGAATCCGATCTTCGACATCCTGCAAGCGGTCCGGGTCCGATTCGAGTTGCTCTCCGTAGCGGCCGATTTGCTGTCCGGCTTCCGTGACCTGGGCTAAAGCATCCTCCACCATTGTCAGAATGGGTTTGAGTTCGCTATCGTATTCCACCATATCTTGTAATAGGGTTTCGGCGCGACTGAGCAGGTCGGCGGCGGCCTCTCCCCCGCGATCGTGTTGGTAGAGGGCTTGATAAATTTGATAGCTTTGCTGCTGCAATTCGACGATGTGGTTGAGGCGTTGGTGCTCTTGCTGGAGGTGTTCCAACTCGTCCGCATCGGCGAGCTCGGCGGTTTCGAGTTCCTGAATTTGATATTGCAGTAAATCCAGCCGCTGCAGCCGCTGCTGTTCCCCCTGCTGCCGCTTTTCCAGGGCGATCGCGGCGTTTCGGGCTTTGGCGTGGGCGAGTGTTACCTGTTGTCGTAGGGCAATTGTAGGGGCTCCCCCGTACAAATCCAACCACTCCCGCTGCAAGGTGGGTTCCCCCAACTGCACGGTTTGGCCCTGGGCGGTAATTTCGACGAAGCGATCGCGGAGGCGATCGACGGTCCCACGGCTGACTAAAATACCATTCAAGCGCGATCGGCTGCGAAATTTATCTTGGTTGACGGTCAATTCCCGGGAACAGACCACCAGGGACCCATCGACGAGATCGATTTCCTGTTCTGCGAACCAGTCCATCAGGGCCGGATTCACCTCGAAGGCGGCTTCCAAAATCGCCCGATCCGCCCCGCTGCGGATGCTGCGGCGATCGACCCGCCCCCCCAAAACGGCATCGACGGCATCCAAGATGATGGACTTACCCGCCCCGGTTTCCCCCGTAAACACGTTCAATCCGGGACCGAATTCGAGATCCAGGTGGTCGATCAGGGCAAAATTGTCAATTCGCAGAGAAATGAGCATAGGGGAATGGGGTGTGGGGTGTGCTCGGTGGGGTGTGGGGAGCGGGGGGGGCGGAGGAAGCTTCGGTAAGCGGAGGGAGCGGGGGAAGCGGGGGAAGTGCAGAAACGGGTAGAACATCTGCACCGCTTGGGAATCAATTCCCAAGCTAATAGCAAAAATCATATTCAGATGATTGGGGAGGTTGTACGAATCTGATATAAGATGTCGCCTCTGCCTCCTCTGCCTCCTCTGCCTCCTCTGCCTCCTCTGCCTCCTCCGCCTCCTCCGCCCCCTCCGCCCCCTCCGCCCCCTCCGCCCCCTCTGCCTCCTCTGCCTCCTCCGCCTCCTCCGCCCCCCTGCCCCCCTGCCCCTCCACCTAATCGGCCAAAGGCAGAATCAAATGGATGGTGTCGGATTTGAGTTGGAGTTGACCGCCCATTTGTTCGACGATTCGGCGGCAGATGAGCCAGTGTCGGGCGGGCGATCGCGCCAGGGGGGGCATTTCCAGCCAGTCGGGGACTGATTCGTCGAACCGGCGGGGGTCGAGGGGGGAGGCGGGTTCGACGGTGACGACCGCGACCCGGCGATCGGGGGGGGAAACGGCGATTTGGATGGAGTCTCCTTCTCGCGATCCGTAACACACTAACTGTAGCAACTCTCCGATCGCCAATTCGAGTTTGATGCGATCGCCCGCGATCGTCCCCTGCCAGTCCCGGCGGATGGGCAGTATCAACCCCCGCTTTCTGAGTACCGGGTCGATGCGACTGCGGATGTGTCGCAGTAAACTGGCGATGGGGACCGGTTCCCGGGTGTAGCGGAGTTGCCACTGTTCCTGTTTGATAGCCGAGGCGGTGGTGGCGAGGGCGTTGCCGATCTGCCGCAGCAGTTGTTGTTGGCGGAGGTGGGCGAGTTGCTGTTTGTGTCCCTCCTGAGAGTTGAGAGGGGAGTTGTCGAGTTCCTGGAGTTGTTTGATCCCCGATCCGACGGTGCGGCACAGCCAATCCAGGCGGCGGTGTTTGTACCAGTTCAGGCAGGCCAAGCTTTGCTGTCGGGTTTCCAACTGCCGGCCGAGTTGCAGGTAGCGGCAGGACCAGGCGAGTTGCGTCAGCAGGGGTTGCAAACCGTCCGTTTCGTCGGGATGATGTCGGGGATCGATCGCCAACAATAGCGTCTGGGTGAGGTGTTGGGGGGCTGTGGGTAATGCGATCGCGCCCATTTGGCGATCGACAGTTCCGGGAAGCCAATTTTTGGTTTCCGGGGACAGGCGGGAGGCGTCTACACATATTATTTCGCCTGACGACAGGCCGCTTTGAATCAGGGGATCGGCGGCGACCGGGATATTGACGCCGGCGGGGACGGGTTCGCCATCGGCCGTCCAAACGGCTGCAATTGTGGCGGTTTCCGGCGCTTCCGACCGGGCGACCAGATACACCCGGGGACTCTCCAAAAACTCGGCGATCGCTTGTAAAAGGCCCCCGGTGGCGGATTGGATGTCTTGGGTGTCGTGCAGGGCATCCCAACTGCGGGCGATCGCATCTTGAACCTGTTGGCATCGGTGCAATTCTTGATGCAAGTGCCACTGTTGGACGACGGCGGTGAGTTGCCGTCCGACGTGCCGCACCAGATCCCGTTCCAGGCTGTCCCAACTGCGGGGACTGTCGTGGCAGATGACCAGCAAACAGTGGGTGTCGGGCCGGGACAGGTGTCCGTGGGCCACCAACAGCGATCGCGCCCCGCCCTCCCACAGGGGTTTCCGCCAAGCCGCCAAAATCCGCTCCTCAGCCCAATTTTCCACCGCCAGCACCCCTTCCAAGTGCAGGGTTTCCCACTCGGCCTCCGACAGGGGACTCAAAGGCGCGGATAAGGGTGCGACGGGGCGCTTTTCGGGGCTCGGTTCGGTTTGGTAAATCGCCTCGAACCCCGCCGAGGGTTCACCTTGCAGCAGCAACACCCGCGTCCCCCCCAGGCGCCGACTCAAGCGATCGCCGATATCCTGAAAGATGGCATCCCCCTCGGCCGAATTCGCGATCGCCCGGATCGACCCGCAGGCGAGGGCGCGGTCGAATTCGATTTGCTGGATTTTCTCCGATCGCTCCCAAACCGGGGCGGTGAGGGATAATAATTGTGCGATCGCCTGCAACCCCAACTTTTCGGACTCCTGCCAGATCCGGGCTTGCTGCCCCTCCACGGCCACGAAGCCCAGCAGGTCGTCCCCCGAGCCGATGGGGGCAGCTAGGAGCGATCGGGCGCGGATTTTCTCCATCAATATCCCCGTGGTATCGGCGCTCAGGGAACTGTAGGCCTCCCCGATGGAGACGAGGCGGTTGGCTTTGAGGGCGCCGTAAAAATCCCCCAGATCCTGGACGGTGATGCCGGAGGAGGCGTGGTGGTTGCCGCCGACGGATAATTTCTGCTGGGTCCGGGCTCGCAGCCAAAAATACCGCCCTTCCTTGGCGTACCAGTAGACGCTGGTGCGGCTCGGTTCGATGAACCGCTGGATTTCCTCCACCACGGCTTCCAGGGCGCGATCGGGGGTGAGGGGTTGAGAGAGCCGCGACAGGAGTTTGAACAGGGGTTCGTCCAGGCGTTTGAGTTGTTGCTGTTGCCAGCGGGTTTCGAGTTGGCACAGCGAGGTGGCCAGGGTCCCCAAAACGATGGATAAATGGCTCGTCTCGTCGTCACCCGGGGAAATGCCCCAGGATGTCGATCCCAGCAGCACGACCCCGAAACAGCGATCGCGGTGGCGGAGGGGGTAGAGGAGGGTTCCTTCGATGTCGAACCGGGCGGCGATACTCCGCCATTCTCCCCCCCGAGTTTCGGACTGCAAGCTGGGGACGACGACGTGGCGGAGTTGGATGACAACCTGCTCCAAAAGATCCCCCGGAGACAGGGAAAATCGCTGTTGGAGGAGATCCGTTTCCCCCGTGGGGGTGACGCCCCCTTTGCCCACCAACTGATGTTCGAGGCGGTCGTAGAGCCCGATCCAAATCAAGTTGTAGTTGAACTGCGATCGCAGATGGGATAAGGTAGTTTGGAGTAAAACATCGACGTTCTCTTCTTCTCGCAGGGTTTGAAGGATTCGAGCGAGGGCGATGATGCGATCGTCGGACGCGGTTGGCTGTTGCTGGCAATCCATGAAGTGACCCGGTAAACGATGAAAACCTGCACGGCACAAGTCGAGTGAAATTTCAGGACGGCGACCTGGATTTTTATAGCGGATTTTATTAATTTTAAATTTCGGATACCTTAATTTTAGCGGGTCAAGGGTTGTTCAATTTGAGGGCTGGAAATTGGATCTGTATCGATCGCTGCTCAAACCGATTTTGTTCCGGGGACTGAAGGTCGATCCGGAATGGGCACACCACCAAACCATGCAACTGCTGCACTGGCTGGATCTCAACAAATCCCGGCTTCCGGTGTCCCGGCTGGAAACCCTATTGCAACCGGGGTTTTCTCTGAGCGATCGCCGTCTGGAACAGAAACTCTGGGGCCTGGATTTTCCCAACCCCGTGGGGCTGGCGGCGGGGTTCGACAAGGACGGCATGGCGGCGGGTTTGTGGGGGAGTTTTGGCTTCGGATTTACCGAACTGGGAACCGTGACGCTGCACCCCCAACCGGGAAATCCCCGCCCCCGACTGTTCCGACTTTTGGACGATCGGGCGGTTCTCAACCGCATGGGGTTTAACAATCAGGGGGCGGCAACCCTCGCCACCCGCCTGCAAAATAGCCAACCTTCTTCGGTGTCCCCGAAAATTCCCGTCGGCATCAATTTGGGCAAATCTAAGATCACCCCTTTGGAGGGGGCGGCGGATGATTATTTAGGCAGTTTCCAACTGTTGCGGGACTGCGGAGACTATTTCGTGGTGAATGTCTCGTCCCCCAACACGCCGGGGTTGCGATCGCTTCAGGCGGCGACGGAATTGGACAAAATTCTGGGGGTGTTGCAAAATGCCAATACTGAGGGAAAACCCCTGCTGGTGAAAATCGCCCCGGATCTGGAGTGGGAGGCGATCGCGGAAATTGTCGATCTGGCGAAAACGCACCGTTTGGCCGGAATTATCGCCACCAATACCACCATCCGCCGGGATATGCTCAAAACCCAATGGCTGACTCAAACGGGAAAACCGATCGCGGAAGAAGCGGGGGGGATCAGCGGTGCACCGTTGCGGGAGCGATCGACGGAGGTGATCCGCTACCTGTGGCAACACACCGGGGGCGAAATCCCCATCATCGGGGTGGGGGGTATTTTCACCGCCGAGGACGCCTGGGAAAAAATTACAGCCGGCGCCAGCTTGGTTCAAGTGTACACCGGATGGGTCTACGAGGGACCTGGGATGGTGCGCCGGATTTTGGAGGGGTTGTTGCAGAAATTGCAGGAACGGGGACTCGATGCGATCGCCGATGCGGTGGGTTCGGAAGGCGATCGGGAACGGTATTAGGGAGTCGGTATTAGGGAGTCGGGAAAAGGTTCCGAAGTCGGGCGACAATTTCCAGAACCCAATACCTAGGCAGATCGCTCCCCGCCTGCTATCCTGTTGTCTAGTTTTGTGTGCATCGATCGCGCCCGCTCGTTTTTACCCTGAAAACATCCGGGGTGGCGGAAGTCGAGAGCAAAGAAATTGAATTGTCAATTATCAATTGCCAATGATCAATTCTTCCCAAAACCCCAAACCCTACCTTGAATTGCATACACCGATGAACTGGCAAAACTTGACACCCAACCCGTTGAAAAAACTCAATCTCAAGTCTCGCCTAATCGCAGGCGGTCTGGGATTGGCCCTCGCCGTCGGCATCCCCCTCGTCAGCCACCAAAGTTTGGCTCGAACCCGCGCCGCGGGCGACTACGAACAGCGGTTGTTCGATGCGGCCCTCGCCTTTACTCTCTATTTTGAAGGGGGTTTCAGCGATCACCCGGCTGATATCGGCGGTCGCACTTATCGGGGAATTTTGCAGACAGAATACAACGCCTATCGCGCCAGAAGAGGTTTGCCGCCCCTGGATGTTACCCAAATGTCCGAGGCGGAAATGTTGGAAATTTACGATAGCTATTGGGACGGCAGCGGCGCGGCGGCGATGCATCCCGCGTTGGCGATCGTCATGTTCGATACGGCGGTCAACTTCGGGATTAACAATTCCATCACGTTCCTCCAGCAGGCCTTGGGACTGCCCCAAACGGGCGTTTTCGATGCCACCACTCGGGCGGCGTTGCAGCGGGGAAATAACAAATATACCGCCCTGCAAATTGTCAATGAACGCATCCTTTACCGTTACAAACGGGTTCAGGAAAATTCCAGCCAGATGGCGTTTTTCCACGGCTGGCTGAGTCGGGATTACAGTCTGTGGGGATACGTCAATCAGATTCAAAATTAATCCCACGTAGCACAAGCTTCTAGCTTGTGAAAACAGGCAAGATGCCTGTGCTACATTAATCCCACGTAGCAC